>NZ_CP180551.1:1211639-1514549 GCF_047778095.1 Neptuniibacter sp. QD48_11 | reverse complement strand
TAGAATCAACCGCAACTGCTTCTGGAACAGACATCTCATCTGGTACATCGGTCAATGTCACTTTCGGTAGAATCGATTCATCATCGACCTGTTCTTGTCGCTCCGCTAGCTCAGCAGCACGATCAATTAGCCGTTGTTTATCGTCATCTGATAAACCCGCTTTAATTTGAGCCAACTGCGCTTTCTCTGCAGCATCACGACTAGCTGCTAGTTTGTTGTCTGGGCGTAAAGTCAAACGAACGCGATGCGGGTTATCTAAAAGCTCCTTAACCATGGCCTGAACAAAGTCAGGTTGTTTGATCGCTTCACGCAGCTTTTCTAGCACTGGATCAAGGTTCAGAATAGCGATTGGATCACCCTTGTTAACAGCGGCCCCGAGCGAAGACATGATCAAACTCAGGCCATAAGGATAGCCATCACCATTAATTTCGCGCTGTTGCAGCTCTAACTGATGCAACTGGGCTTCCAGCATAGCTTGAGGCACACCCTCTTCAGCAACCTTCTGCAAGGTATCCAATACCAATTTTTCAAATTCTGCCGCAGATTCGGGCTCACTGCCTTCAATACCGCACATGAAGCTCATTTCACGATTGGAATCTTCTAAACCACATAATGGCGAAGGCGCGCTGCCTAGATCAGTTGATTCAAGCGCATAACGTAGCGGAGAAGCACTATTATCTAGTAACACACGTGACATAAGGTGTGCTTTAAGTTGTGCTTCTAAATCATTGGAATGACCAAGTAGCCAAGCTAAAACATGGTGTGTTTTACCACTTAGATCCTCTTGATCAAGGTCGTAACCTTCTTCCACCCGCAATGGCGAGTGGTAGCGTTTCTCATCATGAATTTCGATAGAGGTGCCCAGCTTTTCAAAACGGCTTAGCGCTTTCTCTTCAAAGAAGCCCTGCAGCTCAGCAGCTGGGATATCACCAAAAGTCATAATGACCGCATTACTCGGGTGGTAATGAGTTTTATAAAACTCAATCAGCTCTTCATAACTTAGGTCAGGGATACTCTCTGGCTCACCGCCGCTGTTGTGATGGTAGGTTGTTGTCGGGAAAAGATACTTAGTCACCGACTGCCACAAACGAGAAACCGGTGAACTCATTGCTCCTTTCATCTCGTTGTAAACAACACCTTTGTATTCCAAATCGGATTCAGCATCACCGGTTTCAGAAAACTCAATACGATGGCCTTCTTGTTCAAAATCCAATGGATCTAAACGACTAAAGAAAACAGCATCAAGATAGACATCTAACAGGTTAAAGAAATCTTTGCGATTTTGACTAGCAAATGGATAAGAGGTCCAGTCACTGCTCGTCATGGCGTTCATAAATGTATTAAGTGAACGGCGCGTCATCATAAAGAACGGATCACGTACGGGGAAACGCTCACTACCACACAAAGCGGTGTGCTCTAGAATATGCGCAACACCTTTTGAGTCTTCCGGAACAGTCCGCAGACCAATAAGGAAAACATTCTCAGTATGATCTGCCGCTATATGAAAGTGCGAAAGGCCAGTCTTCTTATGCTCGTATTCCGTTACATCAATTCCTAATGACTCGATCTTTTCAGATCTAACAAATTCAAAAGATGAGTGTGATTTTACGACTGTATTCGATTGCGTCATGAAAATACTTGATCCTGTTACTAAAGGGACATCTACCCAAGTTACAAATTGTTATATGTCCCGAGGTATTTAGGTGAGCTAACTACACTAGCAGATTACCAATCCTGCTGTAGCCTTCCTCTCCCATAAAAGCCCTGAATTTGGGCCATAGCGCTATCATCTGATTGTAATAGCTATTTGCTTATATGAACAACCTACAAGCCCATATAGACACAAAGCAGGTGCAATTAGGCTAAAAAAAATTTTTAATTCTCTGCAAAAACAGCTTAAAAAGCTGATTTTAGTAAAACTCAAACCTTTTACGGCTACCACTCTAACCGATTGTTTAATATACGTTTAATCACGAAGAAACAGGCCTAAAAATATTTTTGTGCAATGCACAAAAAAATATTTGACAGGTTATTTATTAACCACTATATTTATCTCAAATGCTGCAACGCACAAAAAACACTTTATTAAAGATTCTCAGAGGAATGGAAAATGTACGATGATCTAATGAAAGATGTTCAGGAAAAAATGCAACCAGCAATCGACGTTGCTGAAGTGAACAAAAAAGCACTAGAAACTCTGTTCTCTTTGCAGTCTGAATATGTAACTGATTTCGTAGATTCAAGCGTAGCTCAACTAAAAGCTCTATCTGAAGTTAAAGAGCCGAAAGAAGCAGTTGAATTGCAGGTTGAGTTCTTCAAATCTCTGGAAAGCAAAACGACTGCGACTGCAGAAAAAGAGCTAGCAGCTCTAAACTCTGCAAAAGAAGAGATCGCTGAAATCGTAGAAAAGAGCCTGAGCGAAATCAGTGAAATGCCATACATGTCGGATTTCAACAAGTTTCTAACTGAAGCTGCTGAAGCTACATCTGCTGTAGTTGCAAACGCAACTAAAACTGAAGCTGCACCAGCTGAAAAAGCAGCTGCACCTGCTAAAAAAGCACCTGCAAAAAAAGCGCCGGCTAAACGTAAGCCAGAAGCTAAAGCAGAAGCTGCTGCTGAGTAATTCATCGTTGGGGGTCACGTAACGACCCCACTTCTCTACTCTGGCTGGTTTATTCAGCCGTATTTCTTTGCCGGTCTCCCAGACCGGCTTTTTTTATTTAAGCCTTTGATTATTGTTCTTTGGCCATTTCAGGCAAAGGCCCTTCCAAGCCCATCGCAAACTGCATAACTTTGTTTTTAGCTGGCGTTACACGACCTGCCAAACCTAAACCAATATTGCGCAACACTTTTAGTGGGCCGTTCTGATTACTAAATACGCGGTAGAACGCATCCATCGTCTGCATCATCAATAAATTATGCTTGCGACGCTGCTTTTCATACTCCTTCAGCAACGCTAATTCGGTTATATCTTCACCGGTATTAGCAGCCGCTAAAATCACTTCCGAAAGAGCAGCTGCATCAAGCAAGCCGATATTCACGCCCTGTCCTGCTAGAGGGTGGATCATGTGCGCAGCATCACCTGCTAACGCTAGACCTTCTAAGACATATTCCTGCGCATGTTGGCGACGAAGCGGGAATGCGCCGCGACTTAATAGCTGATCAATTTCGCCCAACGCATCAGGGAAGGTAGATTTAAGCTCTTGCATAAAGCTTTCTTCATCCTGAGCCAAGAGACGTTTGACGTTATCTGGTGTGTTATACCAAACCAGAGAAGCGTTATTTCCTGAAAGAGGTAGAAAGGCAAGCGGACCTGTCGGTGTAAACTGCTGCCAAGTGATATCTTCTTGAGCAAACTTAGTCGTCACAGAAGCAACCAGTGCATGCTGCTCATAGTCCCAACGGGTTACACCTATACCTGCAGCTTGGCGAACACGAGACTCACCACCATCCGCAGCGATAAGTAGACGCCCAATTATTTCTCTATCGTCTTTTAATCTAACAATGCTGCTACCAGGAGAATAATCGATAGCCTCAACTTCAGCAGGACAGATCAGATCAACATTTTCAAACGTCTGTAAACGCTCTAAGAGCGCTAGCTGAATCACACGATTTTCAACAATATGGCCAAGGTGATCACGACCAATGTTATCGGAAACAAATTCTGTAGAAGCCTTTTCTTCACTTGCTTCCCAGACCTTCATGCGACGGTAAGGGCAACTACGACGGGATAGGATCCCTTCCCATGCCCCTACGCGCTGAAGAATATTCTCAGAAGCCACACTGATAGCAGAAACGCGCAAATCATTTGGTTGGGAAGGCTCATATTCCGCAGGATATCGACTTTCCAAGACGGCAACTGATAACGGGCTATTTCCAAGAGCACAAGCGATCGTTGCACCCACCATACCACCACCGACAATGACGACATCGTAACGCGTATTCATAATTCCCAACCAACTTACTTATTTTTGACTGTCCCGAAGTATACCCAAAGAGCCTGCCAACATCTTGAGAAAGATCAACAATTGTTAACGCGCTTTGATTAGCGAGTGATTCTTCAGGGTATTCATATTCTCCCAAAGCGGTTTGCTCTATAATGCCGCTTTGCAACAAAACCTAACCAACTTTACTGTTACCGAGTGCCCTGTGTCTGATACCTGCTTCTCAAATCTCAATCTTCCAAAACCGATGCTGAAGAACCTAGATCATCTAGGCTATAAGCAGATGACGGCTATCCAAGAGAAAGCCCTACCCGAGGTTTTGCGAGGTAATGACCTCATTGCGAAAGCAAAAACAGGCAGCGGTAAAACAGCTGCGTTTGGCATAGGCACACTACTGAATTTAAATCTTCGTAGCTTTGCCACCCAAGCCCTAGTGCTTTGCCCCACACGTGAATTAGCAACACAAGTGGCTAATGAGTTAAGAAAGCTCGCTCGCTTTACTGAAAATGTAAAAATTTTGACCCTCTGTGGTGGTCAATCAATAGGGCCACAAATTGGCTCTTTGGAGCATGGCGCACACATTGTGGTAGGTACCCCGGGTCGTATTAAAGACCATCTTCGTAAGAAAACCCTTCGCTTAGATCAAGTAACTACAGTAGTGCTTGATGAAGCGGACCGTATGCTGGATATGGGTTTTGCTGATGATATTCGTGACATCATCGGGCAAACCCCAAAGAAACGCCAAACACTGCTATTTTCTGCTACTTACCCAAAGACCATTGCGAGCCTGAGTGCAGACATTCTCAATCAGCCAATAACGGTTGAGGTAGAATCCACTCACCAACAATCCCAGATTGAGCAACATTTCTTTGAGATCGAAAAAGAAAATAAGCTAGAGAATTTGAGCGCGATTTTAGCTCAGTTCAAACCAGAGTTTGCAGTGATTTTCTGCAACATGAAGCAAACCTGTAATGATGTTCAACAGCACCTTAAATCCTTAGGCTATAGCGCAAAAGCGATCCACGGCGATTTAGAACAACGTGATCGTGATCAGATACTAGTGCAATTCGCCAACCGCAGCTGCTCTATCCTTATAGCGACCGATGTAGCTGCTCGGGGACTAGATATTGATGACCTCCCTTGTGTCATCAACTACGATCTAACTCGCGATGCTGAAGTTCATACTCACCGTATCGGTCGAACAGGCCGTGCAGGTAAGCAAGGCATGGCATTAAATCTTTATCAGCCATCAGAAGCTTACAAAGTAGCTTCCATTGAAAAGTATTTGGATACAGAGTTCCCCGTGACTGAACTACCAGACGCGGATCCGAACTATCAGCCGAATAACCCACCAATGGCTACGCTTGCGATTGCTGGCGGCAAGAAGAACAAAGTTCGCCCTGGCGATATCTTAGGTGCGTTAACAGGCGATGCTGGTATACAAGGCAACCAAGTAGGCAAGATCAATGTGTATGATTTCGCTGCTTACGTTGCTGTTGAACGCAAAGTTGCACGAAAGGCAGCCGAACGCTTGAGCCAAGGAAAAATTAAAGGCCGCAAGTTTAAGGTGCGTCGCCTTTAACCTTCTTTATGGGCTAAACGCTCAAAGTGACGGCGATACTGGTCTGCCAGTATCGCCCATTTAAACCGATCGACATTCACCTGCTCCCCCCACTTTCCTACGTACTTTCTTGCTGCTAACTGATCTAATCGCTCAGCCAAGACCTCAGCTTCGCTCTCTTCTTTATACCGGCAGGCTTCAGGGAACAATTCTCTATACGCTAACCTGTCAGGGACTAAGGGCTCTGCCCCAGACGCGACGCCTTCTAAAACAGCGATCCCTTGGTAATCATGTACAGCTGTTGAAAGCACAACATCTGCTTTACGCAGTAGAGCCAGATACTCCTCACGCGACGACAGATAACCCCACTCTCCAGCACAATCACCGAGTAACACACGAAGCTTCTCAAATTGCTCAGGTACTTTTCTAAACTGCTGCCCGACCACATGGAGCTTAAAATCCTTGCGTTTCTCTATCAGCTGCTCAACGGCATCTAGCAGTAGTTGAGGATTTTTGTCGTATTCCCAACGGTGATTCCAAACGATATGAAACTCATCAAATTCAGGGGAATGTATTTGATAGCTATCAGACTTGATAGGTACAGACAGCACGGCTGAATTATCTCTAATCCGCTCGATCAGATTTGCTGGTACTTGATCAGGCATCTTTTTCAGGAGAGCTTTCGCGCCATCCAAAAGCGTCTGTCGATTATATTCACTGTTAAATAAACAATAATCCGCAGCCAACGCGGTATAAAGATTCAGAATACATGGCTCAACGGTTTTAAATGCTTTACCAGACTCAGGATAAGCGAATTGGTTTTCGTGGAAGTAAACCAGTGTTGGAATTTGGGCTAAAGATGGAACAAAACCACGCAAGGCAGATAGGTCTGTCATAGAGGTCGCTACGACTAGATCATAAGGCTGGCTTAATACTTCCCTTTCGTTAAACGCCCAACTAAGACTGTTCCCTCTCATACGCCAACTAAAATAGCGTCCCGGCAGAGACAAAACTGTCCATTCGTGTTCATTTAAGTGCTCAACAAGCCCTTTACGCCAATAAACATGACTATCCGCATCATAAGCTGAGAGAAGGAGTATTCGCATAAAGCCGCCATTGAAAAAAGCGCTAGTGTATCAGCCAAATTTTGCTTTGTCCTATTACACTTAAAACAGAGCAACAAAACCAAAAGTATCGAAATACGATACCTTTTTTGAATATTTAGCCCAACACCCTCAAAGCCTACATACTTTACGTATCAACTTTTGAGGAAGCAGCAATGAAAATGACAAAGTTCAACAGCGTAATCAATGACCTAGAAAACTGCGTACAAGAAGGAGACATTATTTTTATCTCCATCAATAGTTTTCTTTACCGCCAGGTCTTCTTGTTATCGTAACCAAATAAGAGGATTTGTAGATATTCATAATACTATTTACAATTCATTCAAAATTTCTTAGATGGATTAAATGACATGTCGATTGAGGTGCTTGAGGTAGATTCGTACGGTCACCCTTCCGAAGCTATAGCCTTTCTGAATGAGTACGGAAACCTCTCTCCCCTACCAAGCTTACTCTTTGCAAAGATGACTGAAGGGCAAGGTCTAGATTTACTAACAAAGAAAAAGTATGGGCAGATAGTCGATTCTTTTTTTCAGACTTTGCATTTCTATGGCACGAGCTTCAAAAACGTGTCGAATCAGGAAATTCTTGGTTTTATACAAGGTTACTATGAGAAAAGGCTTCCATTTCAACGTCAGGACAATAAGCCTATTAGTCCTGGGCAAATGAGAACCGTGAAATATGTAATTGAGAGCCTCTTCAAAACTGGAGAAGAATATGGATTTTGTGAAATCCGTAAACGCTCTTTTTTTTACAAGGAAAAACCAGGGACACAAATCAATATTGATGAAGCCAAGAAAATTGAAAGCAACTACATTTGCATTGACGCCTTTCAAGAACTGTTATCAGTAGTAGACGGAAAGTCTGATTTTGTAAAAGAAAGAGACAAGCTTGTACTTAGATTGGGTTATGAAGTTGGTCTACGTAGCCATGAGCTCGTAAAAAGCAATAACTTTTCAATAGCACGATTACTCAATCAGCGAGTTTCTTACAAACTTGGTGATGTAATTGAATGGTATGTTGTAGGTAAAGGAGGCAAAGGTAGATTTGTCCTCATCCAACAAAACCTAGCAGAGTTGATCTTCAACTTTATTGATAAGCACTTGGAAAAGCTCAGAGCTTCAGGTCACCTTTTCTGTTGCGACTATAACAATAAAAAGCTATCTAACAGACATGGAAATAATGTGTTCAGAACTTGTGCTAACAGAGCAATTAACAATGAGTTCGACAGCCTTTCGTTCCACAGCTTACGCCACACATACGCAACTAATTTGGCCATTTGGTGTGATAGAAATAAAGTCAATCCACGACTAATTTCAGACCGTCTTGGACATTCGGATGCTGAAACCACAGCTATTTACGTGGAAGTCGCTCATGTTATCAACAAAAATTTTGCAGCATCTGAAGAGATGAGAATGGTCCGTTTGGACAAGCGTAAGAATAAGAGCCGCACCAATGGGAAGTAAATCCGTAAATCATGAATCCCTTTCAAGCTTTGTTGCGGAACCGTCGGTACCAATAAAGCAAAATAAATACAAAGCTGAAATTAGTATTGCTTCTAGCAAGTTAGACACTGAATCTTGCTTAAAAACATTACAAATACCTGAGAGTTTTAAGCATTCTCTAGTCTGTCAGGCAATAATCGCGTACTGCTATACAGATACCTTCTTAGCAACGCTACCAAGTACCCGAAGCGGCAAGTATGGTGCTTATAATTCATTTTTTGAATTCTTACTGTGGCATGATGAACAATATAAAGATGATCAATCCTGGAACCATTTAATCAACCACCTATCCGCTGATCTACCCCACACGGTTACTCACCAATTTGCATTATATCTATCCGAAGTAAAGTCAAATAGTGCAAATACTGTAATTCGTTATCGTAATGAAGTTCTAACTACCCTCAAGTGGGCAAGTTCTGTATGCACCTTCAACAAAGGTATTCAATATAACTTTCATGGTGGAGAAAAGTTGAGGCCGTATACTAGCAGCAGACACAATCCAGTCATAAGACGTGATGATGTCAAACGCAACCCAGCACTATCTCAACTATTTGAATTAGATTTTGATACTAAAGAGCAAATCATATGTCCTTATAATGATAGTCAGCTAGTTACAAATTTACGGTTATTTGCAGTTTGGTTTCTAGCATTGATGCGAGAAAGAAGAAAATTCCTTCGTAGCATTAAATGGGATGACGAGAGAACGATATTTGAGATCTTAACTGAGCGTTTAAACAGTGGGGAATGGAGTATTGATGATAAACCTGTAAACGCTTTATGGGGCTCTAGGGATACTAATATAAGCTTTGAGCCCTTCATAGAAGCAAGCGCCATGTATGCAAAAATATATGACGCCTTACTTCCTGACGACTCAGAGAAAGAACAACTGTTAAATGACACGGCTTCTTCTGATCTAACGAATAGGCTTATCTGGCTTGAATCGATGATTTATGGATGCAATCCAGATACATCCTTATGGGATGATGTAGATAATGATTCATTTTCTGTCGAAGGTGTTATTGAGGCTATAAAAACAAAGTATAACCACTCTCATCACGTTAATGATAAACAACATATCGGCATTCACTTATCCGCAAGGTCAAATAAATCAATCAGATCTATTTACCAACCAAATTTTAGCCTTGTAGATATGCTCCTTCCAACAGCATCAGAATCTACAGTGATGCAATGGCTCTTAGCCTCTGACTGCATTCAAAGATCAAATCAATTAGAACTCAAGCTTGCAGATTTACAAAAGTTCAAACATGGAAAGGTGCTAAAAAAACTGAATGATGCTGATTTAGATGATCATGATGTACAAGAAATTTCAATGTTACATCATAAGAGAAGAGGAAAAGGTAGTAATGCAAGTAGACCTGGGAAAGATCACGTAACACAGACATATTATCGTAGCGATATACCATTTGATGCTTATCTAAACTGGCAGCACGACATCTTGGATGCACAACACTTGGTAATTACTCGAAAGAGCATGTGGCTACCTCAACCAACTATCAATTCTATGTTCTTGGCTTTGTTACCTATTAGCTTAGTTTGCTTCACACATAGTACTACCCGAAAATCTTTTGAAGCCTATGAAAATCGTCTCAAAAATCGCAGTAGTGTTAATGGTCAAGGAGCATTCAAATGGTTAATCAACAGGTATGTTGATCATCACTCAACTTTAAGGAAATCTGTAAATTTAGCCAGGAAAGAAAATACAAAGAATAAGATACCGAAGATAAACATAACAATCGATGCTATCAGAGAAAGTCGAATAATCTTCGATGAAAGCACTAAAAAAGGTAATGCTGAGATTGCAAAACATTCTGGGCATGATGAGTCAATGGTCGATTATTATCGAGATCGGAGTGTTGCTAAAGAGCGAATTCAGAACGGATTAAAAAGCAATGCTCAAGTCTCCGATTTAATGATAAAGGAAGCAATCAGTGTACTTCAGTCATGCAATATTATGAGTATTGATGAAGTCGAAAAAACCTTACATAACCCACACGGGTTCACGTTTTCAGATGTTGAAGATTTAATAGCTAGTATTGCAAATGATCCCGAACACTATGATGTGACAATATTCGGCGCATTTACTGACAAGATGGATAAAAACTCAGGTACAAAAATAATTAAAGATGAGAAATCTGCTTGGATGCTATGGTGCTACCTGAAGCACCTAGAATGTGAAATAAACAATATACAGGCTAATCATGACGAACAAGTTGTGAAGTGGATCGTACAGCATGCTCAGTGGCAAATCTTATTTGAGCGATTTCCAACGGAACTTCAGGAACAAGCAAAGGAACTTGCCAAAAAATTCACCATTAGCTACCCACCAATTTATTAATTGATAAAAATGAAAACCTTCAATGAAATCCAAATCGATGCTAAATCGGCATCATCAAGCACATATGACTCGATTCCTAACAAGGTGGGTGACGAGCTTTGGGTAATTACAGATCTAGCTACAGGGAATGAGAAAAGCCTGCACTTCTCTACTTTCGACGAAGCCGAACGATCATGGTTACAACAAATAGTGTTATATAAATATCCCTACACTGATCAAAGAAACGGCCTTAACTATTCGTGGGGCTCTATGTATGCCTTTTTTGATTCATATAGATCTATACGAAGATATTTAAATACACTACCAAGTAAGCAAAGGCACATTAGGCACTGGGCCATGCCTGATGTTGTTCAATGCATTACCTCTATTGCTGAATATGAGGATGGAACCTTAAAAAGCCACGGTTACATGGCCACAGTCTTCAACTCATTGGCTTTAACATTCTACCTTAGACATGAGCAGGACGGTTTACCTTTCAGGCTGTTAAAAGGAACATTCAAAGAAATTATGGCACCACTCCTAAAAAGGTTCGATAAAACTTTTTCAGAGTGGATTCAAGAAAGTTCGCGCCAAATAATGCCGATGTCTGTTGGTACACTGTTGTTAGCAGATACGATCAAATGTATTCGTTCCCCAAAGGCCCAAATGTTAAGGGTTCACTTCGAAAAAATTACCTATAACTTTCTAAACATGAAGGTAAACCGTGGGGCATTTTCCAGCAACTTCGATGAGTTTCTAGCGAAACCAAGAAATTCAAGGGTTTATAAGGCACGAGTAGAGTTTGTTCTCAGTCTACGAGAAATAGATCCATCCCTCACTGACTTCCCATTTAAGAGTGGACAAGAATTCAATGATGCATGTGCGGAGATAGAAGGTGCCTGCGCCATAATATTATCGGCTGTTACAGGTATTCGCTGTAGTGAATTACATTCAATCAAAGCAGACTGGTTTGAAGCTATTGAATACTTAGATGTTAATGGTGAATGGACAGCAGATGCCATTTTCAAATCCAAAATTAATAAGACTAGTGGTGGTGTAATCGCTAAGAGAGGTTTATCTCCACTGGGTATTGAAGTCTTTGAATTGCTGAACGGCCTTTCCTGGATAGACAAAGTGAAAGAGGGGCTCAATCTATTCTCCCCAACATATAAAGGAAATTTTTCAAAAACTAAAGTCATCAGCGCTAAAAGGGCCAACTACAATAAAGCTACAATCAAGCAACGAGTAACAGATTACTACAAAGCCTTCGTTGAACGCTCTCATGAGTCGGTCCAAAGAGCATACCCTAAGCTTTTGCCTCATGATTTGCGCCATTACAAAATGGCATTTGGCCTACGCAAATTTGACGGTGATGTGGAAGAAATGATCTCCCAAGAGTTTCGCCACCATAAATATTTCCATACACCTGTTTATGCGAAAGACAAGTTGAATGATGAAGAAATGGCATATAGGAAACGTGAGTATGTGCAGGAGATTGTTAGAAGAATACTAATAAATGACCCTAATGATAGCTGGGTCGGTCCATCTGCGGATAAGGTAAGGGAATTAGCCAAAACACTACTTAACGGCCAAAATATTGAGTTGCTTTCGTTAGAGGAGCTCGCAGTTTTTCATGAGCAATTACACGAGACTGTACATACGATGAAATTTCATTCATACGGTCTGTGTTTTGTACTGAACGATACCAAAAGAAACGCAAAATGTGGTGTCAAAGACAACATTGTTAGGACTGGAGATGCTAATTCAGAAAGCTGTTACCAATGTGCAAATTTCTGCGCAAACAACAAATCACACTACTCAGAGCTAGATCTAAATTTACGTCGCTGGAAATCCACATCTGAAGACCCCATACTGTCCAAATACCCAATAGCAAAAACCTCACAACAGATTGTTAAGAACCTTACCTCGCTGATCAGAGATATGGAAAATTCAAATGGATAATTTCTTCAAAGGGTTAGAAATAGACCAACCTGATACGGAAGAAAAAAGCATACCAAGGAAGTCCCCTAGTTGGATAGCCTCTAGTAAATCTCCTCAGATCTCACAACAGTACTACGATGCAGTAATGGATCTGTATGAAGACTCATTATTCAAAATTAAAAGTAAAATGTTCTCAAAAGCATCAGATGTAATTTTAAGTCAATCAAAAGTATGTGATGCATTAGGTAAACAACGTTCAGCTTTAAAGAACCACCCTATGATTGTTGAGACCATAGCTAGTCATAATGAGTTACTTCAACATCAATTAGATAAAGTCAGGGACGAACAAAAATTTTCTAGAAAAACTAAAAATCAGATTAAACGAGAGCGTGATGAATTATTACGTTTGCAAAAAGAGAGGTTGAAGACTGACTACGTAGAACTTCTAAAGGCTGATATGGTGATTGATCAGTCTGAAGCGCTTCATAGAATTGAACAGCTGAAGCTCGAAATATCAGAACTATATGAAGAAAATGCAGCCTTAAAAGCAGCAAATAGCAAACTTCAAGATGATAAGCATAACCTTGAGAAAAAATTATTCATGGCTTCAAGCTCAATGAAAAGCCGCGATTTGAAATAGCTTAAAATGGATAAGTTCTATTAGCTTAGGCCTGATCTAGTAGAACTTAGATATAGATTATTTCCAACCAACTCATTCTTCTTCTGCAGCTCTGATACCAGACTCAATATTCCGTAGAATCTGCTCCAATCTCCGAGGCAATGCTTCACCATAGACCTCTTCTGCAGCCATCTTTAACTGCTCTATTCCTGTATATTGGGCAATAGTGAGAAGGTCGTTAAATCTATAATTTTCCAGTGCCTTAAATACTAAAACATTCAGAGGCATTCCCGAATTTGAATAATCATAAGCAACTTAGAGCTGCAGTCGTTTGCTAAGGCGCTGTGTTGGCTCACCAGGCAAAGGCTGAATCGGCACGATCTCGTTAATTGAAATCGAAGAACGGGCAAGTAATGATTGTAAACGCTTTACAGCAGTTGCAATCTGCTGTCGATCAACTGTAACCCCTTGATCGATATCCTGCTCCAATTCATCTATACAATCAGCAATCAATCTTAGTTGGCCCATTACACCTCCAATCAATGGCCAGATTTAAAAAGCCTGCATATCAAGTAGCTCTGACTCACATAAAAAGCTGGGTTAAAGATCAGCTTAGTTTAAAGCTTAGCTAAACTAACCTTTCATTTCGTTTAAGAATCTCGAAGGTGTTTGACGTTTAACATCTCCCCAAGGCATTTTGCGAGATAATGGGCAGGTTATATAAATCCAACGACGTGATCTTGTAACAGCTACGAAAGCGCTGTTCCTCTCTTCATCTAACTCAGTGTGAGTCTTGGCTCTGTAGTCTGGAAAAACACCTTCACACATCCCCATCAAAAAGACGATATCCTTCTCTAATCCTTTCATCGTATGAACAGTGCTAAGAGTAAGACCAAATGGATCGTAACTGTCTGCGAGTTGACCAAGTGCAGATGCATTTCGGAAAGACATCAAACTGTCGCCCAACCCTTTACGTTTGAAAACAGTCCAACTTGACCTAAAGTCATCCAACTCTTCAAGAGCGGTTGCCAATTCATCCTTCTCTGAAGATTGAGACGCGAGCCTTTCTAGCTGCTTCTTGAATTTAACACAGAACTTAGGGATATTCGGCTCATCAAGATTTATCTCTTGTATGGATTTCATCAGTTCAACATATAACTGATTAAGAGCTTCACTTTCTTGCGAATAGTCATTAGCTATTTGCAGTAAGATATCGTCCTGCCCCCACTCATGGGGTGGCTCAATGCTCAATACAGAACACAATTTCTTTCCGTCTACCCAATCTTTAGGATTTAGTCGTAATCGTATACTTAAATCGAGAACACGACAAAACATTGAACTAGGTTCAACTTGGCGCTCCCCTTTCTTGAGTGAGTAGGGTATTTCAGCACTTTCTAGCTTCTCTTGAAGGGTTTTGAATACAAACCGATTCCTAGCAATCACAACCATATTGCCAAGAGAAATTTCTCCTTCAATATCAGTATGCTCCTTTTGAGCAATCAAGCTCTTAACAGCCGCAACAATCCAATCAGCCTCAGAGCTTTCATCAGGCAAGGTTTCAATTTGACTATAACCGCTAAGTGCAAAGGCTGTTTCGAGCTGCGAACCTGGCTTTAGTTTATTAGCCAAGTGAATAACAGATTTCGAACTTCTGTAATTTTCATTTAGGACATATCTGTCAGGCTTAAAGTCAGTTACAAAGTCTTCACAAAGGTATTGGTGCGAAGAGCCATTAAAACCATAAATCATTTGGTTTGGATCACCAACCATCATGATACTTTTAATCTTGTCACCACAAAGAACCCTAATAAATTCATATTGTGCTTTGTTCAGATCTTGAGCTTCATCAACACAAATATGTTTAAATTTTGCCCTATAAATATCAGCACACCATGGCTGCGCAAGTAGGATCTTATGGGCATAAACCAAAATATCATCAAAATCGATCCCACCACTTTCTAATAGCGCGGATTGATATGCGAGGTACACTGATAAAAATCGCTCATTTTCAGAATAACGCTTTTCAATTTCGCTTTCTGTAAGCAGCAAACGTTTTACTACTGAGAACTGTTCCATATAGTTCTGAATAATTCTCTCTCTATCTCTCTTCGTCCTTTCATCAGCAACATCTAGAAAACTATCAATATCTACCCCATTCTCCCTCAGCGATTGCAAGAAAACGGTCTTTCTGTCTTGATCTCTTTCATATATATGCAGTTCTGACGGAAGATTAATCGTATGGCCATATTGCTCCAAAATTCTTTGCGCGACGCCATGTATAGTTGATATCCAAGCTCGTTCTTCTATGTTTTCAACATCTTCCAAACGCTGCTGCATTTCCTCAGCAGCTTTATTTGTAAATGTAAGAGCAATGACACCTTCTTTTTTCGTGCTTTCAAGAATATGACGAACTCGCTCAGTCAAAACGCGAGTTTTACCTGATCCAGCAGAAGCTAAAACTTGTATTGCCGAACCTATAGCGGACTGAACAATAAGAGTTTGAGTTTTAGATAAGTTAATCAATTTCTAACCCCGCTTTGATCTTTTCATAGAACTCAACTAACTTTGGTGGCAAATCATCTACGCCCAGCTTACATAGCTCCGAAGCCACTGCAGGAGAAAACTTGGCCTTACTAGAGTCTAATATATCAAGGAGAGCTTTCTCATACCCACCTTCAACTTGATAGTCTCTTGGAACATCCGCATAAATTGGCTGCTTACACTCAGTACATGGAGGCTCATCTGTTTTAGTTCTCCCTTTAGATGTTCCATCGCGTTTGCTAATCCAGCTTTCAATGAAACCTTCACCTTCAGCCCCTTCTATAGCAGCCTCAATGGAGGGCTTAAAGCCAGACGAAATCAAATATCCCTCAAAATCAGTGTCATCTAGAATGGTTATATTTGAGCAGGTATCTAGATCTGTTTCTCCAAAGACTTTTTCGTAATTCTTCTTCAGCTGTTTAACGGTACTACCTTCACCATCACTGAAGATAAAAACGGGAATCTTAAAATCATGCGCAAACGTTAGGAAAGGATGGTATTTCTTGCCCGATCCTCCTACACCGATAAAATTCACCCCTAGAGAAAAAGCCTCTGCACTAAAGTATTTTTCGAACAGCAATGGTAAAGCTTGTTCTTCAGTTTCACCTTCACATAAAACTATTGCTTTGGAAAAAACAATCTCGCCTCGAGAGTGAATAACTTCTCGATGAAGCCTTCTTCTATCCTCATCACTCAAATCACTACTTAGAGAACATACTTCTACATTGTCAGCAGTACTTTTTAAATGCCTTAGTTCGGATTGCTCAACCATTGCCACAAGATATGGCGAATGGGTACTAACTATCACTTGCCCTGTTGTTTCAGACAATTGACGATAGAGAGTTTTTTGGGCACTTGGGTGTAAATGAGCTTCAGGTTCTTCAGCAGCAAACAAAGGGAAGAATGGTTCAACTTCTTCTTCATGCTTGTCCGACATCATTTCTACAAACGCTTTTGCTGTCAGCATCGACGCCCAACTTCTTGTACCCATTCCGTGGTATTCCATGGAAAAAGCAGTGCTGGTATCTTCACCAAAATGAACAGTGAAGTGTTTGGAAAGGTCTCTGATTTTCTTAGGGAAGGGTGTAATTTCAGCTACACCCGCTCCTTGAAAGGATTGATTAAGACTTTCTAGCTGTTTCTTTAATGCTTCTAGATGCTGGCTTTTAGCAACACTTTCATCATTTACTTTTTTGATTAGTTCCTCTAACTCTTCAATCTCCTTTTGACTGTATTCAACGCTAGAAAGAACCTTTCCAACAAAAGAGGACTTCTCTTTTAATTCTTGATGAATATCTCTCTGTGCATCATTAAAGATAAAAGGGATACTTTGAAAACGAGTGGTAAGTTTAGTCTCTTTAACCTTTTCAGCTTCCCACGCCCCTGCATCTGGCCACTTCTCGAGAGTAAATCGATTAGTCTCAAATCCCCCACGAATACTATTCGGTTTAGAGCGGCTGCGGATTGCTACATATTGCTGGCCATTAGCTTCAGCTTTAATGGTGTCCCCAAACTCCGTCGCCCATTCTTCATTAAAAGTGTTTACTCGCTGCCCATCATTCATTGGTACTATACGAACATCTACCCTGATTTCATTGACTCTTTGATCATCTTTCCCAATGTAAAAATCTTCATCTGATAGATGTCGTGAATAATCACCTAGCACTAAATGTAGCGCCTTGAGAAACGACGTTTTTCCTGAATTATTTGTACCAACCAATACCGTAACTTTCGAAAGTTCAACCTCTAAACTCTTAATACCCCGAAAGCCAAGGATTCGTACTTCGTCAATCTGAATACTCATGCTTTCTCCTTCAGCATATCGAATACTACTCGCGCAAAGCCTTTAGCCACCTCTGGGTTACTCAAAATCTGCAGCATCTGATTCTGATGGGCATCAGAGCTATCCATGACCGCATCATCAACAGCTTGAGGGAAGTCACCCAGGAAAGCCTGTTCAGGGGAGTTATTGCTAATCTGATGCATCACTCGCTCGTTCTCTCCGACCTTATCTGCAACAGTGCGGGCGTAATTAAGCATATCGTCGTCAGTTAGGTTATCGGTAATGAACAGCTCGTTCAGACGCTTCAGAATGACAGATAGGAATTCTTCCTTCTTATCTTTTGCTTTCGCAGAACCGATATCAGTGTTCGGATCAAGAGTGTAATCAGCTGCATCTTCTTTCAGTTTCAGGTCTTGCTGACGGATCTTAGACAAACGGTAGTGACTCAGAGTCACATTACTCAAATCTACATCATCGTCCTGATCAATTTTTTCACGAAGCAGTGGGCGCAAATGTCTCGCAAACAAGCTTAGCTTCTCAAGCTCTTTGTCATCGTAATCAACAATCTGGGACATAAACTCATAGAAGCGTACATAGCTGCCTAAATCTTTCTTGAAGATTTCTAGAGCATCTTTTTCCTGCTTACACTCCTTAAAGCTGTTTTCCGCATTAGCGATCAGAACAGCATCACCAGATGCCTTACTACGCTCGTACATATCTTTTGCGGTTTTATAGGCATCAACTGCCAATGCATAGCGTTTCTGCCATCGCTCAACAGCAGGCTTACAAATATTGCTGATTGCAGCATTAGACTTATTCGGGATAAAGAACGCAGTACAGAACTGCTCTACTTCACTCCAGTTGAATATGCTCTGCGCTTTGAGCTTTTCAGAAAGGTCGTAGATAAGGTTCGGGTCAGATACATCTGTCAGTTCAGCCGTCTGATAATAGGGCTGGAACGCGCCCAGAATGTCCTGAGGGTCATTAAAGAAATCCAGCACAAACGTGCCTGATTCAGCTTTACCTGGGTAAGTACGGTTCAAACGAGAAAGAGTCTGAACACACTCAACACCACCGAGTTTTTTATCTACATACATTGCACAGAGCTTAGGCTGGTCGAATCCCGTCTGAAACTTATTTGCGACCAACATCACTTGGTAATCATCAGAATCAAAGGCCTTTCTCATATCTCGGCCTTTAAGCGCTGGATTCATTGTTGTTTCGGTGAATTTGTCTCCAACCAAGCCATCACCATTAGGATCATCTTCAGAAAACTCTACTTCACCTGAAAAGGCCACCATTGCGGTAATGCCTTGATACTTGTTTTCAGCAACATAGCGATCAAAAGCAAGCTTGTAGCGAACAGCCTCTTTACGGGAGCTTGTTACTACCATTGCTTTAGCCTGGCCACCTAACAGCCCCATCACATTGGCTTTAAAGTGTTCAATGATTACCTGCACTTTCTGAGCAATATTGTAGTCATGCAAGCGTACCCATTGGCTCAGTTTCACCTTGGCTTTCTTGCTATCAACTTCTTTATCCTGCTCATGCGCCTTCTCGGCTAACTGATAAGCAACCTTATAACTGGTGTAATTCTTTAACACATCGAGGATAAAGCCTTCCTCTATCGCCTGGCGCATGCTGTAAACATGATAGGCCTCGGGCTTATTTGTAGATGAAGCAGGCAGCGAAGGATCTGGAACTCGACCGAATAGCTCAAGAGTCTTAGCCTTAGGTGTCGCCGTGAAGGCAAAGTAACTTAGGTTATCCGACCCTTTACGTGCTGCGATTGTCGCGTCCAGAATCTCTTCAGAGGTCAATTCCTCAACTTCCTCAGAATTCTCTACCATAAGCACTTCTTTTAGCTGACGAGCAGTAGATCCAGACTGAGAAGAATGCGCCTCATCAGCAATAACTGCATAGTTACGTTCTTTTAAGCTAACGCTATTCTCAATCGCTTTAAGAACAAATGGGAACGTCTGAATAGTAACAATGATAATTGGCTGGGCTTCTTCCAAGGCGGTTGCCAGTTTCTCTGACTTAGATCCTTGCCCTTCTTTGTTATTGATCCTTCCAACCACACCGTCAGCATGCTCAAATTGATATATCGTATCCTGTAGTTGGTCATCCAAAACTGTACGGTCGGTAACGACAATTACAGACTGAAAACGCTTATTACCTTCAGAATCATATAACGAAGCAAGCTGATGAGCTGTCCAGGCAATAGAATTCGATTTTCCCGAACCCGCACTGTGCTGAATCAGGTATTTATGGCCTGGGCCATTCTGACACGCATCTCCCACCAACCGATTAACCACATCCCATTGGTGGTAACGCGGGAAGATCATGGTTTCTTTCTTATATTTCTTACCCTGCCAATCTTCTTTTTCTTCAATCTGAAGGTGAACGAACTTGGCTAAGATTTTTAAAAGATTGTCTGGAGCTAATACTTCTTTCCAGAGATAGGCAGTCGCGTATTCATTAGGGTCTGCAGGAATATCATTACCCGCTGCACCTTCAGCTGTACCTTTGTTAAACGGCAAGAAAAAGGTATTTTCACCTTCAAGCTTAGTAGTCATGTACACTTCGTACTGACTTACAGCGAAGTGCACCAAGGCACCACGTTTAAAGGTCAGTAGCGGTTCTGGTTTATTGGTAACAGGATCTTTTGGTAAGCGAGTCAGTTTGTATTGCTTAATTGCGTTTTCGACAGCCTGCTTAAACTCAGACTTCAGTTCTAAGGTTGCTATAGGCAATCCATTAAGGAACAGAACCAGATCTATTCGCCACTTCTTAGCCTGCTTACCTGTCTCAGCAAGATATTCATCGGTTGCATAAGGGCTATATGTAAGCTCAGGTACAACCCGTAGGCGATTCTGTTTATAACGCGCTAAGGTATCAGGGTTTAAATCATGATCGGGTTTGAATTGGCAAAGCCTGAAGCGTGTACCGCGATCTTTTATTTCATTACGAAGAACACCTAATGTACCGAAGGTTCGGAGTTCTTTGCTTGCTGCATTTGGATCAGCTTTAGATAGTTGGGAGGCTACACGCTCTAGAAAGTGATTTTCAGGGTTCTGCGGATAAAGTTTGCAGTACTTCTGCCATTGGGCAGGCTGAGTTTCCTTAACAAACGCCAGCAGATCTTCTTCATACAAAGCCAGCTCGCGGTTATAACCAGCAGGCGTCCCCAATAACCAGCCATTATCAACAAGCTGCGCGATAATATCGTTTTGAAAGATAACTTCTTTTGATTTGCTGTTATCAATAGCCATCTTATTTCCTTATGATGCGTTTGCCTGAGCTGATTGGTTTTCTGGTTGCCAGTTACGCACGTCGATTTTGCCTGTGACTGCTGCCGAGATTAAGGCTGTACGGCGTTCTTTCATCAGAGCTATAGAGTTACTTGCCTTTTCTGTTAAAGCATCAAATTTTTTAGATGTATTCTTAAGGTAAGAAATTAACTCGATCTGATCTTTTAGAGGAGGGATGGGAATTCTTACATCCTCTATATCAGGCATATTCAAGTGGTGAACACCCATACCTACTGAATCTCGAGCATACTGAGCCTTCGCTACATCGCTCTGAATATAAAAAAGAAGATATTCTGGCTCGAGTAGATGTTCTATCGCACGCAGAGCAAAGATACTCTCATAGATACTAAACTCAGCATCTGTATCGACTATCGCAGCAGTCCCAATTGTTCCTGATTTACTTAAAAGAACATCATGCCTTTTGGCACGCCTGTATTGTGTAAGTTTCTTATGTTGTTCTAGTGAGATTTCCTTGGCATTACTAAGATTTAACATCCCACCAGCTATGTTCAAAGCACGAACAAGAGGAACACCTCCAGAGTCAACATAATCTACCTTAGATGTCAGACCTAAAAATATTTCTGAACATGCATGCTTCAGTTTATATACATCATAGTACTCAGGAACTTCCCCTAACCACTCAACACCTGAGTTCTTCATCGGGGCATCGGGATTAAGGCCTTTGGTGACGGCATGGCTAATCACCGCTTGGCGCTTCTCTTTCAGAAGCCTGATCAGTTGTTGCTTTTTTTCGATCAGAGTGTCGATCTTGGCGGTTTCGTGGTCGAGGAAGCTGGCTATTTGTTGCTGCTCATGAACAGATGGGTTAGGGATTTGATAAGCACCAAGTTCATCAGCGGATAACTCTAGAAACGTAGTACCTCTGCCTAACAGATTTAATTGGGTGGTACTTATTAGTAGTGCGTAATATAGATATTTATAATTGAATTCACCCTTAACAACTAAAGACTTACATCCTTGATTGGTACACAGCTCATTTTCTGCTATCCCAAGTGTTCCTATGGGAGCACGTGAAGAAAGAATGATGGAGTTAGCTGGAACAAATGTTGTACCGCATGATTCGTAACCTGATTTAGTAATACTTCGTTGCCCAACACTAATATACGGTGACTTTCGTTTGCCTAGATCAGCAGGAGTGACCCATGAAACATCCCCGTCCCAGTATGAAGTTTCACCTGACTTAGGGGTTGCTCCATTATGAATATCTGAAACCATTTTAACTGGCGTATTAATCCAGCCTTTTGGAATTTCTCTAATCCAGTCTGAAGATACTTCTTTATATTCAGGATATGCGTCATATACCTTACCTGACACTGATTCTCTCATTAAGAATGAACCTCATGTAACAAGTTCATAATCTCCGCACTCACCTTATCAAGGTCTGCATCAATCTCTTCCAAACTACGTGGCGGCTGGTAAACATAGAAATGACGGTTAAACGGAATTTCATACCCAACAATTCCGATCTCGCCGTCTTTATCATCACGTTTATTGGCATCGATCCAGGCATCAGGTACATGTGGTGCTACTTCACGATCAAAATAGCTTTCAATCAAGCTACAGGTTGGCTGTGAGGGATCAAGCGGGACATTCTCGTTATCACGAAGGTCTCCGTCAGGCTGGTATTCAACTACAGCAGGCTTTGCATTGACTGTTGTTTCAAAAGCTCCGTATTTCGGTTGAGCGGTTTCCTTGAGAACTTTCTTGATAACAGGTTCAGCTTCTGAGTTCTTCCAACTTACTGCATCTAGCAGTTGTTTCTTCTCTTTAGCGTCTAGCTTGATACCTGTAGCTTTCAGTGCCTGTTTCAGTTCCGCATCGTAGAAATTAAAGTCGTCACAAGGTTTATTGATGATTACATTAGAACCCATTGCTGCACTGAGTGCCCCTTGAAGCTCGTAGGCCTTATCCATTAAGCCCTTTTGGAATAACCATAGCTTGCTATCAAGTAGGTCTTTGATTTGTTTTTCTTTCAGCTCTGTATAACTGACTTTAATTTCAGCTCGGATCTCATCTTCAAAAGAGCCCAGATCGCCATAATTTGAATCAGTCCAATCAGCTCCATATGCATTCCAGATCCACTGCATCGCTGAATTGAAAGGTTTAGGAGCAAAACGAAGTTTCTCAATATTTTCGTCGCTGAACTGAACAGACAAACGCAATGGACGTTCGATAGTGATACGACGATAACCAAATTCGTGGGTAGCAAAGATCTTAGTCAGAGGTTGCTGGTTAGTTGGGTCTACAGCACTGGCTTCATCAAAGGCTCCAAAGTCACGGGTAATGGCGCGAATATCTTCATCGGTGAGGTAATTACGCTTAGATCCAAGTGACTTGCGCATTTTACTGCTAAGGTTGGAGGCATTGATCAGTTGTACTTTGCCTTTACGCTCAGTTGGCTTTTTATTCGATAGAACCCAAACATAAGTCGCTATGCCTGTGTTGTAGAACATGTCTGTTGGCAGCGCGATGATTGCCTCAAGTAGATCGGCTTCCAGCACATAGCGTCTGATCTCGCTTTCACCACTCCCCGCACTACCTGTAAACAATGGAGAACCATTAAGAATAATGCCGATACGGCCACCGCCTTCCTGGGCATCGCGCAGTTTACTGATAAGGTGCATCAAAAAGAGCAGCGATCCATCAGATACCCGAGGCAAACCTGGGCCGAAACGGCCATCAAAGCCTTTCAGGGCATGTTCGTCTTTAATCTCGCCTTCCACCTTCTTCCAATCCACGCCAAACGGCGGATTAGACAACATGTAGTCAAATTTATCGGAATACAGCTGGTCGTTGGAAAGAGTGTTGCCTAGCTTGATGCGACTGACATCCTGGCCTTTGATAAGCATATCTGCTTTACAGATAGCATATGATTCTGGATTAAGCTCCTGACCGAACGCTCGCATTACAGCATTAGCATTTAATTCATGAACATATTCCATGCCACTGGAAAGGAAACCGCCTGTACCCGCAGTAGGATCGTAGATAGTGCGGATGATTCCGTCTTTGGTGAGAGCATCGTCATCTTCCATGAAAACAAGAGAGGTCGTGAGTCGAACAATATCTCTTGGGGTGAAGTGCTCTCCTGCCGTTTCATTTGAGCTCTCAGCAAAGCGTCGGATAAGTTCCTCAAATACCAGGCCCATTTCATGGTTGGATATGGCTTCTGGGCTCAGATCTGTATTGGCAAACTTCTGTACCACCTTGTAGAGAAGGTTCGCATCACTCAGAAGTCCTACAAACTCATCAAACTTAAAGTATTCGAAAATCTCTCGAGCATCTTGTGAGAAGCATTGAACATAGTTCTCGAGATTATCTTTGATGCCTGTTTCACCCAATTTATCGAGCGACATGGGTGAGGTATTGAAGAAGTTCTGACTAGTTTCCCGCAGGATCAACTTCTCAGCAGCCTCTTCTGGCAAGCCCATAGCTTTTACTTTTTCATGTGCCGCCAGAACAGCTGCTTTGTCAGGTTCTAATACGCATTCAAGACGTCTCAGGAGCGTAAACGGTAAAATGACTCTGCCGTATTGGCTTTGCTTGAAATCACCACGAAGAAGATCAGCAACCGACCAGATAAATGCTGCTGTTTGAGAGAAGTTTTCCATTGATGCGTAGTTCCAAATTCCGTTATACGCAGGGGGAAATGATGAAGCGTCCCCTGCCTCAATATATGTTAGAAATCAGTGTACTACAGTTGAAAATAATACGTAACGAATGATATGGATGACCTTAAAGAGCTATCCCTTTGATAAAAGCAGCCTGACCGCTTCCTCTGATGTAAGCTCTCCGCTTCTGGCCCTTGTTAAAATACTAAGTGTGTAATTTTGTACTTCTAAGTTTGAAAGGCGGCAATTTGCTTTAGCAATTTTTAATGCCTGCTCTTCATTAAGCCCCGTCAAGTGCTGAAGTGTTATCCCCCAGTGAATACAGAACCTTTCTAAATCGCACAGGTGCACTCCTAAATCCCCATCAGGCAGATAAGTCTGGGTCTGACCAGAAATAAATTGGAACCACTCTTTTTCAAGACTAAGCCATTTCATCTGCACCAAAATATCCACTTGCCTAACCAAAAGTTCGGGGTGCGAAGCAGAATGTGTGTATACCGAAATTTTCAAAACGAGGCACGACTACTATCAGTTCACAAAGATCTGATCAATTACTTTGAACAGCTCTCGATCTTGCGGATCACCTGTAAACTCTGCTACTCCGATTACATGATTGGGAAAATCCACTCTTTCAGGGGAATGATCGATTAACCAGATATCATTAATGCTATTGTCAGAAAATTCCGACAAGGTTCCTAGAGACTTACGAAAGCCTTCAGGCCCAGCTATGCACTGATCACGTGACCATACATAGTGATCATAAAACGCCTCGGACTTTTCATACTCTTCATCTGTACATGTATCAGGGTCACCTTGAGCAATGGACAGCTGTAATAATGCCTTTTCGATAAATTCTTCGTTTTGAGCAGAATAAATCATCGGACAAGCATGCCTCTCTAATTCAACAAGTAGCTCGGCTGCTCCTGGGCGTGGAATGACAATATGACAGCCTTCATTACTTTCTACAGATACCGCGTTTTTCAGCCAGTCCTCGGGTAAAGCAGTAGCATCTGAGAGGCCAAGTTTCCAAAAAAGAGTTCCGTTTAACCCCAAGCATACAGTTGGCATTGACTGAACAGACCTACGACTTCTATCAAGAATAAGGCTTTTTACATCATTTAAGTCCTTAGGTTTTCGTGTTTCTTGACAGATATACATAGAATTCCTCTGTTTAACCATGGTTCCAATTTCGAACCAAGATACCATGTCCCCATATATATATTCAATGATAAAAAGTGTTCATCATCCTAACTACATAGCCTTGATAGAATGGCTTGTTACTGCTCGAGAAGAGCAGGAGTTGACTGTGCGTGAGCTGGCAGAACTTCTAAATGAACCTCACTCTATAGTTGTCAAAATTGAGCTTAGATCAAGAAAACTAAGTCTCATGGAATATCCCCAGTACTGTCAGGCTCTGCAGCTTGATCCTGCAGCAGGGCTAAAAATCCTTTCTATGACCGAAAATTAACAAAATTTGTACGATAAGAAAGGTTGAGTAATAAACTTCCAAATCATGATAAGGCGATCCATTTATTCAACTTAACTTCATTCCTATTCCTCCTGAAGAGACTGAAACTTTCCTTTAGAATTTTATCTACCGTAGATAATGATTATTGAAAAATTGCAGACACTTAGTCCCTCTTTATCGTTGCTACTATGCACTCTTAACCTCTTTAAATTTAAAAAATCTACGAAATAGCATTGACAAGATCAAGTCGCAAAAGGCACTGGCAGCTGGACTTCGCATGTTGGCTTTGTCGTTCAAGAAAATGATGAATGGCTTGTTCTAGAAAGCGCTGTTCCCTGTGTTAGACGCACGACTCTAAAAGATTTTATATCGCGCACAACCAACGATGAAGTGAGCATATTACGACTCAAACAGCCTCTAGCCGGTAGAGACATAAGCAAATTAAAACAAACCGCTGAGAAACGTATGGGGCACTTTTATCACTTAGGCTTTAAATTCGATTCCAAGCGACAGTTTTGTTCTAAATTTGTTTATTTAACCTTTAAGGAGGCGTTAGGGATAGAGTTAGGTAAAGTACAAACGCTAGCTGAACTATTGGATGAAAACCCACAAGCCAGCGTTAACTTTTGGCGCTGCTGGTACTTTGGCTTTGTCCCATGGCAACGAAAGACAATTACACCTGCCAGTCAATTGAATGACCCGCAACTCGAAACGATCTATACGACTGTCAGCTAGCACTGACAGTCAGGTCTATTACTTACAGAGAGTTGTAACGAGCAGCACTAATAAATTCAGAGAAGGTTTCACACCAAATCACAGCCGTAGAATATTTAGCCGGATCTACACCCTCTGGCAAGTTAACCACAAAACCATCAAATGTTTTGATTTCGGCAACTTGGACCATATCTCGCTTATTCTCTAGAAAGCTCATCTCATCATCTACAAACACAGGAGAAAGGTAAAGCTTATAATCAGGACCAGGGGCCAATTTGCCCTTAAATGCAGCGACACCGCCACCCAGCATCACTGAGCCTTCTCCCCAATGTAAAAAGTCACTCCCTTTTAACTCTTTCACAAATTGCCCTTCAAACTGAGCCTGAGCTACAGCCGAAGAGATCTCTTGTTCAGAAGGCCCCTGAGGCTGAATCAAGATAGGTAACAGGTATACGCCTAAAGCAAAGCCTGCAAAGCCAACTAGGCCATGACTAATCAGTAACATTAATTTTTTCATATTCCCCCCCTAAAGCTGCTAAAACAGCCAATATAAAAAAACCACCCGAAGGTGGTTTTAGAATAGATCAAATTAGCTTAAAGCTTTTCAATTTCAGCTTTAGCTTTTAACTGAGCAAGGTGATCTTGGTAATCCTGCTGACCTTGACGGTTATTAAGCATCATACCCATAAAGCGAATCTCGTCTTCTTGCAGCTCAATATCTTGCTGACCGATTGCGTCTAGCGCGATAATCATTTTGCTGCCATCAACAGTATCAACTGCTGCATAGGTAGAACCACTTTGCGGTTTTACCATTTTGAATGCGGCAGTAAGAAGCTCTTGTGGAAGCTCTCTCTGGCTACGATTAACTGCAGGCTGTGCTACTACTTCATTACCTTCTGCAACAGTAGCTAGATCTGCACCTTCAGTAAGCTGAGCAACAATAACGTTCGCTTTTTCAGTCATCGCTGCAGCAACTTGCTGCTCAACCAGAATAGCGCGGATCTGATCTGCTACTTCGTCTTGTGCTTTTTCACGAGGTAGTTGATGTTCAACTACACGTAAAACAACAGAGCGACCAGAATCCAATTCTACTGGCGTGCTGTTCAAACCTTCATTGATCAGCTCCTGATCGAAAGCAACAGCAAGAATCTTCGCGTTGGAAGTAATCGCATCTTCGTTACCAGAACGCGCAAATAGCTCAGTTTTCTGAATCTCTAGTTCTAGCTCTTCAGATGGCTCTACCAGATCACCAGAAGAGAAAGACACATCAGCTAAACGCTCTAACTGCTCAACATACTCTTCTTCAGCCTTCTGATTTAGGAGATCAGAACGAAGCTCTGCTTCAGCTTTTGCAAAAGCTGGCACTTCAGACTCAACAACATCAACTAGTTTAATTAAGTGATAACCGAACTCCGAACGTACAGGCTCTGAAACAGCACCTTTTTCTAGAGCATACAAAGCGTCTTCGAAGTCAGTTGAGAAAACACCTTTCTCATTAATACCTAAGTCACCACCCATCTCAGCAGATGCTGGGTCTTGAGATTCTGACTTAGCCAACTCTTCAAATACTTCACCTGCTTTTAGGCGCTCAGCAATTGCATCAATCTTAGCTTTTGCAGCAGCATCGTCTTGCTGTTCTGAAATCTCGATAAAGATATGTGCTGAATGACGTTGCTCTTGTGCTTGGAATGTATCAACAAGCTGCTGATATGCGGCTTGAAGTTCATCATTAGATACTTCGATACCTGCCTCTAGAGCGCTTCTTTCTAGAAGAAGATACTCAATAGCTACCTGCTCTTCAGTCATAAACTGTGAACTGTTTTCTGCATAGTAATCGGCAATCTGCGCATCAGAAACCGTAATTTCAGCGCGAACATTGTCCGCAGGCAGAGTGAAGTAGCGAAGATCACGCGTTTGATTCTGTAGAACGTTTAGAGAGTTCAATTCATTTGGTAAAGTAAATGCAGACAACATGAACGCAATACGCTCTTGCTCTGTTACCTTCTCTTTACGCACGATATCACGATACATCAACGGCGTAAGGCCAGCGTTGCGTAACGTCGCTTCAAACTGAGCACGATCAAACTTACCGTCTAGCTGAAACTCTTTGGTAGACAGGATCAGTTGATCAATCATTGCATCAGAGAATGTCAGACCTTGGTTTTGTGCAGATTGAACTAAAACAGATTGCTCAATCAGGCCTTCCAAAACCATATTGCTGATCAAACCATCATCCAGTAGCGAAGGATCAGCATCCTCCCCCATCTGCGACAACATTTGACGACGCTGCAATTGAACACCTTGGTAGAGATCTTGCTGACTGATCTCTTCACCATTAACGGTCGCAGGAGCATTACTGCCAGCAGTTAAACTAACCAGCGATTCAACACCAAATAATGCAAAAGTAACTGCAATCAAGCCAACAATAATCTTGGCAATGATTCCCTGAGAGTTATCACGAATGGACTGTAGCATTATGCCTCTAAACCCCTGGCAATATCTTTAACACATAAAAAAGGCGCATTCTTTCAAATGCGCCTTTCAAGAATTTTGTACCTGACTCGCTAATATCATATAGCTCGTCATTCTATGTAGAACAGAGATCGTCTGTTAAACAAATTTGGCGGAACGGACGGGACTCGAACCCGCGACCCCCTGCGTGACAGGCAGGTATTCTAACCAACTGAACTACCGCTCCTTTTGCGGGTCTTTAACCCGCACCTGAAGAACTTTATCAGCGCTTCAGGCTGGGTAACTCACTAAACTAATGAGCTACCTCCCCTAAGTAAGATCGTGACGCGATCAGATCTTACTTGTTTACTGCGTCTTTCAGAGCCTTACCAGGCTTGAAAGTTGGCAGTGTAGCGGCAGCAATTTCAATTGGCTTGCCTGTCTGTGGGTTACGGCCCGTACGAGCAGCACGCTCTTTCACAGAAAATGTACCGAAACCTACAAGTGCAACAGAATCACCGTTTTGAAGTGCACCAGTAACCGCTTCCAGTGTAGCATCCAGCGCGCGACCCGCAGCTGCTTTAGGAATGTCGGCTGAAGCTGCGATAGCGTCGATCAGTTCAGACTTATTCACGTTGTTCCCCTTTAAATAGATCGTTATTTTTAATTGTTCCGTTATCCATGCCCAGCAAGATGGTCAGGCATTTATACCAAGGTGCAGAAAGGGGTGTCAAGACACCTAGAACACCTTTCTACCCCTGATGAATACTAATGTGGCTTTATTTGCTCCGGCTCAGCTTTTGTCGCTTTTTCCTTTGCTGCCACTACTTCTTTCTCGCTTTTCTCTACAGGTTTTGGTTGATACTTAAGTGCGATGTCCAGCACTTCATCAATCCATTTAACCGCCTTAATATCGATATCTGCTTTGATATTGTCGGGAATTTCCTTTAAATCGCGCTCATTTTCCTTTGGAATAATGACCGTTTTAATTCCCCCACGGTGTGCAGCGAGTAGTTTTTCTTTCAATCCACCGATAGGTAAAACCTGCCCTCTAAGGGTAATTTCACCTGTCATTGCTACGTCAGCCTTAACCGGAATATTGGTTAAAACCGATACTAAAGCCGTACACATTCCAATACCCGCACTTGGGCCATCTTTTGGTGTAGCACCTTCTGGAACGTGAATATGAACGTCTTGCTTCTCATGGAAGTCAGGCGCAATACCAAGGGCTTCAGCACGATTTCTTACAACAGTCAGAGCAGCTTGGATGGATTCTTTCATCACATCCCCTAAGCTACCTGTAGTTACCTGGCGGCCTTTACCAGGCACCACTGCTGTTTCGATACTTAGGATATCGCCACCTACCTGAGTCCAAGCCAAGCCTGTTACAAGGCCAACCTGATCCTGCTCTTCGGCGATACCAAAGTTATGCTTACGAACACCGCTGTAATGCTCTAGCTGATCTTCATCAATCACTACCGGCAGATCTTTTTTATCCGCCAGAGCCAGCTCTTTAACAACCTTACGACAAAGCTTAGCGATTTCTCGCTCAAGTCCTCGCACACCGGCTTCGCGGGTATAGTAACGGATCAAACCAGTAATGGCACTATCCTTTATCTCCACTTCACCTTTTTTCAGGCCATTATTTTTAAACTGCTTCTCGATAAGATAATTTCTAGCGATATTCAGCTTTTCATCTTCGGTATAACCCGGGATACGAATGATCTCCATACGATCCAATAGAGGACCAGGAATATTCATAGAGTTTGACGTACATACGAACATCACATCAGAAAGATCGTAATCTACTTCTAGGTAGTGATCGTTAAAGCTGTTGTTTTGTTCTGGGTCTAATACTTCAAGGAGAGCCGAAGCCGGATCACCACGCTGGTCCATCCCCATCTTGTCGATCTCATCCAACAAGAACAGTGGGTTTTTCACACCTACTTTCGACATCTTCTGCAGTAATTTACCCGGCATAGAGCCGATATAAGTACGACGGTGACCACGAATCTCTGCTTCGTCACGCACGCCACCTAGCGCCATACGTACATATTCACGATTCGTAGCACGGGCAATAGAACGTCCTAGAGATGTTTTACCGACACCTGGAGGACCAACCAAACAAAGGATCGGACCTTTAAGCTTTTTAACTCGCTTCTGAACCGCTAAGTATTCCAGAATACGGTCTTTAACTTCTTCAAGACCGAAGTGATCTTGGTTAAGTACCTTCTCTGCTCGCTTCATATCGTGGCGAACTTTAGAGCGCTTAGCCCAAGGGATCTGGATCATCCAATCAATGTAACCACGAACAACTGTTGCTTCAGCCGACATTGGCGACATCATCTTCAACTTGTTGTATTCACTCATGGTTTTATCGAAAGCTTCTTGCGGCATTTTCGCTTCAGCAATTCGATTTTTCAGCTCATCCATATCGTTAGTGCCCGACTCGTCCAGATCACCTAACTCTTTTTGGATAGCTTTCATCTGTTCATTCAGATAGTACTCGCGCTGACTCTTCTCCATCTGTTTCTTAACGCGGCCGCGGATACGTTTTTCCACTTCAACCAGGTCAATTTCAGATTCCATCAACGCCATCAGATGCTCTAAGCGCTCTTTATTACTAAGCATCTCTAGAATCTGTTGCTTCTCTTCCAACTTAAGCGACATATGTGCAGCAATGGTATCTGCCAAACGCCCTACATCGTCGATATTCTGGAGGGAAGAAAGTACTTCAGATGGGATTTTCTTATTTACTTGAACAAAGCGTTCAAATTGCTCCAAGACTGTACGCTTGTATAGCTCACTTTCAGCTTCGGTTAGCTCTTCAATTGCGAGCATATTTGCTTGAGCAGTAAAGAAGCCTTCATCTTCACTAAGCTTACTAATGGTTGCACGATAATCACCTTCCACTAGCACCTTTACGGTACCATCAGGCAATTTAAGCATTTGCAGCACGCTTGCAACGGTACCTACTTCAAATAGGTCTTCCGCCAAAGGCTCATCATCCGATGCATTTTTCTGTGCAACAAGCAGAATTTCTTTTTCCCCAGACATTGCAGCTTCTAGGGCTTCGATTGATTTTTCCCTTCCTACGAATAATGGGATAACCATATGCGGATATACCACCACATCCCTCAGTGGGAGTACTGGCAATTCGATTAGTTGTTCCTGAATGTCGTCATGTTGTGTCATGAGCAAAAGCCTCATCAACCAGTCCGCGATGTACTGCGGAGAAATTCTAAAAAAGCGTGTCTTAGGGTTACATGGGGGTCAAAATTTCAAATGCAACCAATTAGATACAAAAAAACAACGCGTTGGGAATATATCGAGGTAAGAGAACCGGGATACTAAATTTTATAGCAGTATCCCTTTATGGAGACAATCAAAAAAGGGGAATAAATTCCCCTTTTTACTTTCATATGCTCGAGCTTACTTGTAGTAGGCTTTATCACGGACACTGTGGTCTGTGATATCACGCACTCCAACTAAGGTTTCGATACGTTCGACTAGTGTTTTTTCTACACCATCTTTTAATGTCATATCAACAGCGCTGCAGCCCTGACAACCTCCGCCGAATTGCAGTACTGCAATATTGCCTTCCTCTTCTTCAACCACTTCCATCAGTTTTACTTCACCACCATGGGAAGCCAAACCTGGATTGATCTCTGAATACAGAATGTAGTTAATCTGCTCTGAAATTGGGCTATCAGGTGATACTTTAGGCACTTTCGCATTTGGCGCCTTGATCGTTAGCTGCCCACCCATACGATCTTTTGCAAAATCCACATGCGCTTCATCTAGATAAGGAACACTGTTCTTTTCAATGTAGAAACGTAGCTGTGTTAGCTCCAGAATTTCATCATCTTCGATAACTTCATCTGGACGACAATAAGCTAGACAAGTTTCTGCGTAAGATGTACCTGGCTGTGTAACGAACATGCGCACAGCCATGCCCTCAACATCTTGTTTAGAAAGTAGCTCTTTTAAATATTCTTCTGCCGTTTCTGTGACGGTGATATTCATACGGTGTCCTGTATGTTGAACCAATCAATTCTTAGACTCTAGGATACACTCAAATTAAATCCGAGTAAATTGCTCAACTATTAAACAATAGGTGAAAAATTCTATCGCACCATGGCACAATGCTGCCACTATATTTGGCACTTCTATTAGATATAAGGCCTTAAACCTATTTTTCCAGATAGGGATAGACCTTATTTCAGAGATAATCTGATAGAATTGCTTTTTTCCTATTTTGACCCCTATGACATTCTTCAACCGACAAAAAATAATAATAGGTTTAGGGCTGCCGATTATCGCGGGAATGCTTTCCCAAAGCCTACTAAACCTTGTAGATGCCGTACTTGTCGGTCAGCTTGGTGAGGCCTCTCTCGCCGGCGTAGGCATAGGAGGTTATGCCAATTTCGTGGCAATCAGCCTTATTCTTGGCTTGTCTTCTGGAGTACAGACCCTAGTGGCCCGTCATCAAGGCGAAGGTCAGAACGATCATGCCGCCTCCCCCGTTCACTGGGGGCTATTGATCTCACTTATTTTTGCACTCCCTGTCAGTTGTGTATTGATCTATTACTCAGGCTCCATTGTTTCCCTGATGACTGATGATTCAGCGGTACAAGATATCTCTGAAGCCTATTTTGATTACAGAACTGCAGCCATGCTTGCTATTGGGCTCAACCTCTCTTTCCGTGGTTGGTGGAACGGCACCAAGCGGCCTGCGACCTACTTCAAAGTTCTGATAGCCACTCATCTACTGAACGTGATTATTAGTTACTGTTTAATATTTGGTGAACTGGGCTTACCAAGACTTGGGGCACCAGGAGCAGGCTTAGGCACCGCTATAGCATTGTATATAGGCGCTCTATTAAACGCTGTAATGGTCTACAAGGACGCCAAAACTAACGGGTTATTTAAATTCAGCACTCAGCAAGCATCCTCAATCTATAGAGTGATCAAGCTCGCAATCCCTCATTCAATACAACAGTTCTTTTTGGCTTTGGCTATTTGCATTCTTATCTGGATCATTGGTCAGCTGGGCACCAGCGAACAAGCGATCGCACATGTACTGATTAACCTCTCTCTTTTCTTAATCCTTCCTGCGGTAGGTTTTGGCGTTGCATGCACTTCGCTTGTGAGCCATTCAATTGGTGAAGATAACTATCAAGAAGCAGCTCGCTGGGGATGGGATGTGATTGTCACGGCGCTGGTTTGCATCAGCCTACTAAGCATTCCACTTGTAATCTTTCCTGAAGCAGTTCTTTCTGCGTTTTTACAATCAGAGCAACTGATCGATATCGCTGTACTGCCCTTACAACTAACTGCGCTAGCAATCTGTTTAGATGCTGCTGCAATTGTATTAACCCAAGCGCTACTCGGCGTTGGTGCCAATCGCTCAGTTTTACTTATATCTACATTTGGGCAGTGGTGCTTCTTTTTACCGCTAGCTTGGCTATTTGGACCTATTTTAGGCTTCGGATTGTTAGGCATCTGGATTGTACAGATTGTTCATCGATTGCTTTCTTCAGTAATCTTTATCCGCATCTGGTCTCAACAGCATTGGCAAAAAGTCAAAATTTAACCTCCCAAGCAGCTTGATTGTTTGAACCACGCTGTTCCATCTTGCTATAGTTTAAAAACCACTTTTAGAGATATGTAAATGGCTGATCAGTCACTGGTTTTTTCGTTCTTCTTAATTTTTACGGGTGCTGCCATTGTGGCGTCTTTGGCACTCTACACTCGCCAGCCTTTACTCGTAGCCTATATCGTTTTGGGAGCCATTTTAGGCCCATACGGCATGAGCATGGTGACTGATACTAAACTGCTATCTGATATATCCCACGTCGGCATCATCTTCCTGCTATTTCTTCTTGGCCTAGATATGCAGCCCTCACATCTATTGCAGATGTTACGTAAAGCCACCTTGGTCGCCATAGGAAGCTCACTGATATTCTTTGCGCTCGGCTACAGCGTGGGATACGCCTTCGGTTACACCCAAACAGAAAACCTAATCATCGGCGCCGCTGTGATGTTTTCGAGTACGATCATAGGCATCAAGCTGTTACCCACAACTGTACTTCACCACCGCCATACCGGTGAACTCGTCGTAGGCCTCCTGCTTCTACAAGACGTTATTGCGATTATGGTCTTATTGTTCCTATACAGCGGCACAGATGGTGGCACAAGTAGCGATACTATGGCTCAATTTGCTACAACGCTCGCCGCATTACCTCTCTTGATCATTGGCGCATTTGTCTTTGTAAAATACGTTTTACTAAAACTGATCCAGAAATTTGATCGCTTTCATGAATATATCTTTCTTCTTGCGATCGGCTGGTGCCTTGGCTTAGCTGAGATGGCACATTTGGCAGGTCTATCTGCAGAGATAGGCGCTTTTGTAGCTGGCGTATCCATCGCCACCAGCCCAATTGCTCAATACATCGCTACAAGCCTAAAGCCACTACGTGACTTTTTCTTGATCCTATTTTTCTTCTCAATTGGAGCAAGCTTTAATCTAACCTTAGTGAGTACGATTGCGATTCCAGCAATTATTCTGGCAATTTTGGTCCTTGCGATTAAGCCAGTAGTTTTCCGCTTTTTACTAAGCCGTATTAGTGAATCCAAGCAACTCGGATGGGAAGTAGGGTTCCGTTTGGGGCAGATAAGTGAGTTTTCGCTGTTGATAGCTTATATCGCGGCGGGAAGTATGATGATTGGCGAAGAAGCCTCTCATGTTATTCAGGCAACTGCGATCTTAACCTTCTTGTTATCCAGTTATGTTGTGATCTTCAACTTCCCATCACCGATCGCTGTTTCAGATAAGCTTCGCCGAGATTAACCGGCGAAGCTACTCAATCAAGAAAATTGAGAAATATTCCGGCTCTGCCAAAGTTGCTCTGCTTTTTCCAGTAGCTCAGGCATTTCTGCTGACTCGCCTAACAACCTTAAAACTACAGCCATAGTAGAGATGATCGTCTTATGGCCGTATTCATGCTCACCTGCGCCTTTCCAAACATCTAATAAGGTTTGCGCAGGAAGCTCATCCTCTTTGATAAAGCGTTTTTCAACGATACGAGGCCAGTCGTATTCCGTTAACTCACCGCTGTCTGACCACTGCAGCAAACACTCTGCATCAGGTCTAATCTCGGCCTCACCACCATCACCACGCATAGTAACGTTGCGTTTAACACCTAAGAGCTGGGCGGTTTTTTGATGCATAGGGCCATAAGCGGGATGGAAAACGCCATCGATACTTGCTGGCGCATCAGCAGGATTAAGCATGCGACATAAGGTATGAACCGGCGAACGCAGTCCAAGAATTGGTCGCAGCTGAATAATTTCCCCTAGTGGAGGGCAAAACTGATCCACAGACATATACGCAAAGTTAACTCGGTCTAATTCAGCCTCGGCCTCAGACCAATCCTGACTGGGATTTAAGTTAAACAAACTCAACATATCTTCTACATAGATACGCCCCGGTGTGTGACCTTTTGAACCATGCATAAAAACACGATAACCATGGCTCGCTAGGCATAGAGCAACCAGCAGATACCAAGTGTGGCGTCTCTTTTTACCTGCATAAGTCGACCAATCAAGATCGACTTGTATTTCACGACCAACCGAATAACGACTACGAACGGCATCAGCAAAGCCAGCAAGCTCCTCAGGCGCCTCCTCCTTTACTCGCAGCAACATCAAAAAGGCTCCGAGCTGTTCAGGCGTTACCTCTCCATCCAGAATCATGGCCATTGCAGCTTCAGCCTCTTCGCGGCTAAGCGATCTTGTACCATTTTTACCTTTGCCCAAAATACGAACAAAGGGAGCAAACTTGTGTTCTTCGATCATCAGTCGTTTAAACCTTGTCCTTAGTTAAAGGAATTACTAAAGTATGGACTCTTTTTCTCAGGCCCCAAGTTTAATGAAATCTTACCCCGAGCAGCTACATCTTTTTTTTAATGCCCTAACCTATTTTACCCGATTCACTTCTCCATCCTGGGTGCATTACACAAAAGAAACACAAGCAAAATCGACTAAGTACTTGCCATGGGTAGGCCTTTTAATTGGATTTTACGCCGCTCTGATCTATTGGCTTTCTAGTTTTATTTTCACAGATAGCATAGCTGTAATTCTATCGATGTTATCCAGTATTTGGATGACTGGAGCACTCCATGAAGATGGCTTAGCCGATTGCTGTGACGGCTTTGGAGGAGGCTGGGATAAAGAACAGATCCTTCGCATCATGAAAGACTCTAGAGTTGGCAGCTACGGTGTTATTGGCTTAGTCGTTGCTTTATTACTTAAATTCAACGCTCTACTAGAGGTTCAGCACACCATTGCCATCATTGTATTAGGCCACTGCCTCAGTCGTTTATTCCCGCTAATCATCATCTATCGTGAAAAATACGTTAGTGATGAAGAGACTAGCAAATCCAAACAGATGCTAAGCCCCTTGAGTAAGATAGATCTGCTTATTGCCACACTGCCAGCTGCCGCATGTTTTATCTTTTTACCACTCAGCTATCTTAGCGTTTTAGCCCCAACTATTATCGCTACCGCCTGCATGATCCATTTCTTCAAACATTGGATCGACGGCTATAATGGTGATTGCTTAGGCTGCTGTCAGCAAGTAAACGAATTATTGATCTATCTTTGGCTGTGCATACCGATCTTTCTTATCTAACAAATATCGATCGACACAGGGACTAGATCACTTTCCTACAAGTCATAGGACGTGCAGGTCGCTTTCTGATAGAATCGCCGCCTTCTTAAACCGGTACTCATCATGAAACGTAAACAAAGCCTTTTTGCCAAACCCATTCCTCAGAAAAAGAAACCTAAGGCAGCTACGCCTTACCCTGAAATTCTGAAGATTGAAGGACTGAGCCATGAAGGCCGAGGTATCGCCAAACATAATGGTAAAACCATATTTGTAGCTGGCGCGCTTCCAAATGAAGAAGTTGAATACGAAATTACTAGCAAACATCGTCGCTATGATGAAGCCAACTGCACTCAAGTGCTAACTGAATCGTCACAACGCACATCACCGAAGTGCGAGCATTTCGGTACTTGTGGCGGTTGCGATCTACAACATCTAGCACACGAACACCAAATCCCAACCAAACAAACATTGGTTTTAGATCAACTCAATCGTTTAGGTAAATTTACGCCTGAAAAAGTTGAAGAGCCCATTACAAGTACAGAATGGAACTATCGCCGTAGCTGTCGCATAGGCATTAACCAGATGATGCGAAATGGCAGTGCACTAGTTGGCTTTAGGCGCCGTGGTAGTAGCAAACTAACCCAAATCGATCACTGCCCTGTCCTCGCGGAACCCCTAGATAAGATCTTGTCGGCGCTACCACAAGTATTGGAAGCAGAAGAACAATTTAAAGAGATCACACATGGCGAATTAACCCTAGGGGACAACCAGGGCGCATTAACACTTCGTGTTAAAAAACGCCCTAGCGATGCACTTTGCCAAGCATTAAACAATCTAGCTGAACAACAGAATTTTAAGCTCTATTTTGATCACGGCGATAAGATAGAAGCCTATTGTGATAAAGCAGTTTTAAGCTATAAACATCAGCCAACCGCTACAGACATCGAATTTGAGCCGGGCGACTTTATTCAGGTAAACAACCAAGTCAACCAACAGATGATTGATCGTGCGATCTCTTGGCTTAACTTAGAAGCTAACGACAGAGTATTAGATCTCTTTTGTGGCATAGGTAACTTCAGTCTCCCGTTAGCGAAAACAGCAGCGCATGTTGTTGGCATTGAAGGTGTTGAAGATATGGTTGCCCGCGCTAATACAAATGCAGCTAATAATGATCTAGACAACTGTGAATTTTATCGAGCTGATCTAAGCAAAGATCTACGAGCTATGCCATGGTACAAACAAGGCTTCAATAAAATCCTACTAGACCCTCCAAGAACGGGCGCCTTAGAGATAATTAAGCAGCTTAAGAATCACCAGCCAGAGATGATTCTTTATGTATCTTGCAACCCTGCCGCCCTATCGAGAGATGGAGCCGAATTGATTGAGCAAGGCTATGTAGCAAGCCGCTTCTGTGTCATGGATATGTTCCCTCACACGTCCCATGTTGAATCCATGGTCTTATTCGAACGGAAAACCGCGTGATTGAAATCATTTATAGCGATGACTCACTAGTCATAGCTAATAAACCTTATGACATGCTATCTGTTCCCGGTCGAGGGGAAGATAAACAAGATTGCTTATGGCGCAGAGCACAAGAACAATTCCCCACAGCACGGGTCGTTCACCGTTTGGATTACGCCACATCTGGCTTGATGGTATTAGCCCTAACCCTTGAAGCACAACGTCACCTCAGTCGCAGTTTTCAAGAGAGGCTGACCAGTAAACGCTACCAAGCGATTATCTGTGGAGAGCCAAGTGAAACAGCGGGTGAAGTAAAGCTACCTCTTCGATGCGATTGGGAAAATCGTCCATTGCAGATCGTAGATTTTGAGCAAGGCAAAAGCGCTCATACTGAGTGGGAACAACTTTCGAAAGAGTCGCTAGGTACAAGAGTCGCACTAAAACCAATCACTGGCCGCTCGCACCAACTTAGGGTACACATGCAAGCCATGGGTCATCCGATCGTTGGCGATCGCTTCTACGCAACCGAAGAAGGCATAGCCGCTTCAGAGCGACTACTTCTTCATGCAGAGTACTTAGCCTTTCCACACCCAGATACTGATGAGCAGGTCGAATTTTTCTCACCCTGCCCATTCTAAGCATCTCAAGAATTAAACAGGATTAGCGTGCTCACCTCGTAAGAACGCCTGAATATTGTCTGCTGTTTGCTGAATAATGCGGGTACGAGCTTCTAGCGTTCCCCAAGCGATATGCGGCGTCACCAATAGATTAGGTATAGACGGATCTAACAAAGGGTTACCATCTTTTGGCGGTTCTACAGTGAGTACATCCGTTGCTGCGCCCGCGATTTCAGCAGACTTTAGCGCATCCGCAAGATCCTTCTCATTCACTATTCCACCTCGAGCCGAATTAACTAAAAACGCCGTGTTTTTCATCTGCTTGAAGGTGCAACGATCAAATAAATTTTCCGTATCATCTGTTAATGGACAATGCAGGCTGATCACATCCGATGTCTCAATCAACTCATCCAAACTTACTCTATCTGGATTTTGACCGTTACTGCTCAAGCTTTGTGCCACCAATACCTTCATTCCAAAAGCAGACGCTACACTCGCTACGCCCTGCCCTAGGTTTCCGTAACCAATAATACCAAGCGTCTTACCTTCAAGTTCTACAATCGGATAATCCAGAAAACAGAACTGGTCAGAACGCTGCCACTGACCTTTTTGTACATCGTTAGCGTAAGAAACCAAATTAGTGTGCAAAGCTAAAATCATTGACCATACATGCTGCACAACAGAGCTGACCCCATAAGCAACACAATTAGACACTGGGATATCTCGCTCAGCAGCCGCAACCTTATCAACCACATTCGTGCCTGTTGCAAGCACACAGATATATTTAAGCTGCTCAGCAGCATCCATTACATCAGCCGTAATCGCAGTTTTATTGGTAATTAATATATCTGCACCCTTAACTCGTTCAAGCACCTGATCTGACCGAGTTAATTCATAGCAGACCAATTCTGAAACACTCTTTTCGATAGGAGAAAGATCTATCGTTTCCAGCCCTTTTAAATCCAAAACTACAGCACGCATAAATCACTCCTACTGATATAAAAAACCACAAAAAAAGGGCCTTGCGGCCCTTCTTAATAAGATGATATTGCTCGCAACACCATCTTTTATGCTTTCGGTAAATTCTCTTTAATTTCCCAAAGAATTTCTTCAGCCACAATAGATGGAGCCGACAACCCTTGAGAGGTTAATACACTTAAGAATACACCTGCACGAGTTCTGATAAGTTTCAACTGATACTGACCGGTGTGCTCATACTTACCAGTAGATTCATTGTAGATACCAGAATCTTCACCACCGAAGACGTAGATAGGTTTGCCAGCGAACCAGATCTTATAACCTTTTTTGTTACCTTCATCTTCTGGGTCAGTTAGGGAATCTTTCGCTTCACCCTCTTTCACACCTTGAAGATAAGCAGCAGTTTTACCTGTTGTATAACTTATACCACCCTGTTCTTCAGTGTTGATACCCAACGCCTCAGAGATAGCACTCGTATCGAGTTTAATATCACCTCGATCAGAGTGAAGCCACTCAAAGAAACCTTGTTCTTCAACATTTTCAAACGGTGTAGAAGTTGTATAGGTCATATAGAAGTAACCCGTATCTGAATCACGAGTACCTACATCCATATCCGCTTTGTCCACCGCTACGCTGATCTCATTCCAAGCAGTAGAAGCATCCGTGTTCATCTTCAGAACAGGATTACCACGGGAATCACGACCTAGTTGAGTACCTACACGACGTTTTTCGTTGAAAGCAATAAGTGTTTGAGCATTTCGTTGACCAGACGCTTTACCTAAGTAACGCAGCATCTCAAACATCATATCAGACTTGAAGGTAACTCCCTGAGCTTGAGTAGCCCAATCAATGTTTGTTACCTCTTCCTCAGCCGCAAACCGAACATGTTCCATACCGATAGTAGTTCGAGAAGGATCACCTGCCACAGGTCTTAAGCTAACTCGCAATTTATCTTTAGCATCACCAGGGATATCTTGGAAGGTTAAACGCTTAACCCAGGTATCGACGAAACCAAATTCTTTAGCGTCGTGATGGATCCATTGAGTTTCCATACGACCCTGACGTGGATCAGACTTGACTATATCAACACCATTAAACTGCCAAAACTCCTGCAGTTTCACCCAAACACTGGTAATACCTTCATCAACAATGATAAGTTTTTCACCGTTTTCACGTTTCAGGTTAACAGATTCACTACCTGCTTCAGCGTAAAAGAACTCAGGACGAGGAACATCGAAGCCCCCCGTACGCGTCGTCGCTACATTACTAATTTCAGGAATAGCCAATGTATCTGCTGTCTGCTTCGCTTTTAGATGTCCTGGCATCTCTAGGCGTTGGCTCGTTTGCGCCAATTCATAATCCTGACTACGGTCACGCACTATGCCGTTGTCACCGTAGATCGGGTTATCATCCAACATACTGCAGCCAGAAAGCAGCGCTCCAGTAACCACTGATACAGATACAATTTTCTTCATGAATATAGTCGCTTAGATAATGTTAGTGCTACGCATCGCTTCACGAACAGTCTCGTGACACTCTTCTGCTAGTACAGTTAGAGGCAAACGAATACCTAGCCCCATGTAGCCCATTTCAGCTAGCGCCCATTTAACCGGAATTGGGTTCGCTTCAACAAACAGTTTTTCGTGAAGTGGCATTAGGCTGTTATTTAGCGTACGCGCTTCTTCTGCTTTACCAGACATCGCCAAAGCACACATTTCAGCCATCTCAGCAGGTGCAACATTTGCAGTTACAGAGATGTTACCTTTACCACCCTCGAGCATTAGCTCTACTGCAGTAGCATCATCACCAGAGTACACAGCAAAGTCCTCTGGCGCTTTCGAAATTAGATCGATACCGCGAGGCACGTCACCTGTTGCTTCTTTAACACCCACAATGTTGCTGATCTCAGCAAGGCGAAGCACAGTTTCAGTCTGCATATCACAAGCAGTACGACCCGGCACGTTGTAAAGGATCTGCGGGATATCTACTGCTTCAGCAATCGCTTTGTAATGCTGGTACAAACCTTCTTGAGTCGGCTTGTTGTAGTAAGGCGTCACAAGCAAACACGCATCTGCACCCGCATTTTTAGCTTCAGCAGTTAGTTCGATTGCTTCGGAAGTTGAGTTTGCACCTGTGCCTGCAATCACTGGGATGCGGCCTGCAACACGATCAACTACACGTTTAATCACTTGGCAATGCTCATCGCAGTTTAGTGTAGCGGACTCACCCGTAGTGCCCACAGCGACGATGGAATCAGTGCCCTTATCCAGATGCCAATCTACCAGTTTGTCTAGGGAATCCCAATCGACGTCTCCGTTAGAAAGCATAGGGGTAACAAGAGCAACAATGCTGCCAGTAATCATTTTTTTCTCCATGAGATTTATATCAGGTTTTGCAAAGGACAAAACTACTCTGCCCTAGTGCGTATTACAACCTTAAAACTTGACTAATCGACCCTAGGCGGCTGAAAAGATTCAATTTTTCCTTAGGTCGATCCAAATAGAGGGCTAAGAAGGAATATTTCTACTTTCACTCACAAAAGATTGCCAATTACTCGTGTAATAGATCACTTATAATCTAAACCATATCTGGTATCGTATTAAGAGACGTATTCTATACGATTTTATACTTTGTTGAGTAGCCATCATCACTAAGGATTTACTATGAGCAACGTTGCTATTGATCAAAAAGTCCCATCTTTTACCGCTCAAGCCACTAGCGAGCAGACTGTTGAACTGGATGCACTGAAGGGCAAAAACATTGTTATCTATTTCTACCCTAAAGACAGTACACCTGGCTGCACAACCGAAGGGCAGAATTTCCGCGACGCTATTGATCAGTTTGAAGCAGCAAATACTGTGATTTTCGGCGTTTCTCGTGACGGCATGCGCGCTCATGAAAACTTCAAAGCAAAACAAGAGTTTCCATTCGAGCTGATCAGCGATCCAGATGAAGAACTGTGTAAACTATTTGACGTAATCAAGCTGAAAAAGAACTATGGTCGCGAGTACATGGGTATCGACCGCTCTACATTCTTGATTGATGCTGAAGGCGTATTACGACAGGAGTGGCGTACTGTAAAAGTTAAAGGTCATGTCGACGAAGTACTCGCTGCGGCTCAAGCACTATAAATCAGAATAACAGATACAAAAAAAGCGGTGTTTAAACACCGCTTTCTTCTAATTCTACAGGATGCTGTTTCGCCTTAGGCCAAGAGCTCAAAATAGCCTTGATCAAAGTTGCTAGCGGAATCGCGAAGAACAATCCCCAGAATCCCCAAAGTCCGCCAAATACCAATACCGCTACGATAATCGCAACCGGATGCAGGTTTACCGCCTCAGAGAATAACAACGGAACAAGTGCGTTACCATCCAACGCTTGAATAATGCCGTACGCTACCATCAGGGTCATAAATTCACTACTCCAGCCCCACTGGAAGAAAGCAATCAACGCTACTGGAATCGTTACCAGTGCTGCACCAATATATGGGATCAGTACAGATAATCCGACCAAAATACCCAATAGCGCCGCATAGTTAATACCTAAGAAGATAAAGGTAATATAGGTCACAGTACCTACTACGATAATCTCTATAGCTTTACCGCGGATATAGTTAGCAATCTGATCATCCATTTCAGTCCAAACGCTGGTCATCATATCGCGCTTTTCAGGCAAAAATGATACCCACCACTTAGTCATTACTGCCCCATCCTTAAGGAAGAAGAAGACTAAAATAGGCACCAACACTAGATAGATCAGTAACGCCATCACCCCGGTAATCGAGTTTAAAGAGAAGGTCACCACCAACTGTCCCATCTGCGACAGTTCAGCAGCAGCAAGGTCGATCAGCTCTAAAATGCGAGCCTCCGATATAAACTCTGGGTACTTCTGCGGTAATAGAAGTAATACCGACTGGATTTCCGATAAAATGCCGGGGAGCTCATTAAACAGATTGACCGCCTGACGCCATGCCAACGGCATAACAATCAAGAACAGCGCAGCCAAACCACCGACAAAAGCCAAAAATACCAGTATGACCGAAAGTAGGTGCGGAACATTCAACTGCTTTAAGCGATTAACCCCACCCTGCATCAAAAATGCTAGGATAATACCCGCAAAAACCGGCGCCAAAGCCTGACCTAAGGTCAGGATCACCAGCAATGCAGCGCCTAACAAAACAAAGAGCAACAACGCCTCTTCGTCCGAAAAGTAGCGCTCTATCCATTTACTAAATATCTTGCGCATAAGAAACCCTGCTTAGCCTCGACGAATCAGATAAACATAAGGTTCCTGATCAGTGAACGATTCCAACAATTCATGGTCAGATTGATCGGCATAGGCTTTAAAATCTCTGATAGAACCACTATCAGTAGCGATAACTTTTAACACTTTACCCGCTTCCAATTTATTAAGCGCTTGTTTAGCTTTCAGGAGCGGCAAAGGACAATTTAATCCAGACGCGTCTAATGTCTCGTCGAACGAATGTGTAGTCATTAACTTTTCTTAACGTAATTTTTGTTGTCGTTATCAATTAAGTTCAGCACTATATACCATTCTTGTTTGTATTAGCACGGGCTTTTTCGGATACCAGTATGCACAATGGACTTATTGCTTTCCTCTTAACAATCTTGTTAAGTGTTTCACCCTTAAGCCTGAAAGCAGATACCCAACTACCCGATATCGGTGGCAGTGGTTACAGCATTATCTCTCAGCAACAAGAATACCTTTTGGGTCGCGCTTGGGTGCGCATGCTTCGCGGCAGCTCACGCTTATATAAAGATGCAGTTGTAAGCCAATATGTCGAAGAACTCACTTGGAATTTAGTCACATATAGTCAACTCACGGATCGCCGCTTAGAAATTTTGGTTCTGGATAATCCTACCGTTAACGCCTTTGCAGCACCAGGTGGCATTATCGGTGTTCACACCGGTCTACTCCTTACAGCACAAAATGAAGCGCAGTTAGCCTCAGTACTCGCACATGAGCTAGCTCACTTAAGCCAACGCCATTTTGCTTCACAACTAGAAGAACAACGCCGCAACAAGCCTTTCTTCATTGCCAGTTTATTAGGCAGCATCTTATTAGCGGCAGCAGATCCTGAAGCAGGCGTTGTCGGCATGCAATCATCGATGGCAGCCTCCGCCTCTTCACGCCTCTCTTTTAGCCGCCAGAATGAACGTGAAGCCGATTACATAGGCATGCAAACCCTGACTCAAGCAGGCTACGATCCAAAATCTATGGCCGATATGTTCCGCCAACTGCAGCAACAAGCGCGCTTTAGCCGTATACCGCCAGAATTTTTGCTAACTCACCCAGTGACCCAATCACGTGTATCTGACGCACTAAACCGTGCTGAAACAATCAATGTGATTAATGCCAAAGAAAACAGCATCCACTTTAATATCGCTAGCGCACGTATTCGTACCGGATACGCTAAAGATCAAAAACAGCTGTTAGAGAAATACCTAAACACGCAAAAACAGCAGGACAACGACAGCTTAAGATACGCTATTGCCCATACTGCGATAGCGGTTAAAGACTTTGAGCTTGCGCAAAAGAACATCAACCGCTTTAGCAAAAGCTTTAAAAGCCGCCTAAGCGCTCGTTTAATCAAAGCAGAACTTGAACTCGGTAAAGAGAACTACCGAGAGGCCGCGAAGCAACTGCAACATCTTAGAAACCTATTCCCGGGCAGCCAAGCAGTGTCGTTTATATACGCCGATACGCAAATCAAGCTAAACCAACCGCACCTTGCGGTACAAGCTTATGAAGATCTGGTCGAGAAAGATTCTAATGACAGCCGCGCATGGTACCTGCTGGCAGAAGCCTACGGATTGGCTGGCGATATTGTCGGCGTACACGAAGCCCGCGTTGAATACTTCCTGCTAACTGCCAATGTGGATAGAGCCCTAAGGCAGATCGATTATGCTTTGCGTGAACCAACAATTAGCAGCACTGAACGCGCTAGGTTAGAGCAAAGGCAGGAAGATGCGAAAGAGATTAGGGAATCTTTGAAGTTGGATTATTGATTTAAGACACCTACACGGCAACTGAAACAACATCTATTGGCAATAAAAAACCCGCTTTCGCGGGTTTCAAATTTACTTATTCAGCTCTGCCGAGAAATCGAGCATTCGCTGTAAGGGCTTGCGAGCATCGACGATTAGGGATTCATCGACGTGGATCTCATCTTGCCCTGTTTCTAGTGCGTGAAGCACGCTCTCTAGACCGTTCATCGCCATCCAAGGACAGTGAGCACAGCTACGGCAAGTTGCGCCAGAACCGCCAGTAGGCGCTTCAATAAACTGTTTACCTGGCGCTGCTTGTTGCATCTTATAGAAGATCGCTTTATCCGTCGCAACAATAAACTGCTCATTTGGCAGATCACGTGCAGCATTGATAATTTGCGTGGTAGAACCGACCGCATCCGCAATCTCTACGACTGAATCTGGTGATTCTGGGTGAACCAGCACCGCTGCATCAGGGTAAACCTTTTTAAGGTCTAGAATACCCTGCGCTTTAAACTCTTCGTGTACGATACAAGCGCCATCCCACATCAGCATCTCAATACCTGTTTGACGCTGTACGTAAGTGCCTAGGTGCTTATCTGGCGCCCAGATAATCTTTTTACCTTGATCCGCTAAGTGCTCAACAACTTGTAGTGCAATGCTGGAAGTCACCACCCAATCGGCACGCGCTTTTACAGCGGCAGAAGTATTGGCATAAACAACCACTTCGTGGTCTGGATGAGCATCACAGAATGCGGAGAACTCTTCGATTGGACAACCAATATCAAGAGAGCAAGTCGCTTCAATTGTTGGCATAATTACGCGCTTTTCCGGCGTAAGGATCTTAGCCGTTTCGCCCATAAACTTAACACCAGCAACAACCAACGTGCTAGCAGAATGAGCATTACCAAAACGCGCCATCTCTAAAGAGTCAGATACACAGCCACCTGTTTCATCTGCTAGCTGCTGCAGAACTGCTGAGGTGTAATAATGCGCTACCAGACAAGCATCTTTCTCTTTTAGCAGTTTTTTAATCTTCTGCTTATACTCTTCAACCTGCTCCATAGTCATATCTAGAGGCAAGTGTTCTTTAGCGAAGTGCTCCTGCACGAGGATGCGATCTGAAATATCCTGTTGGCTCAACATGTGACGTAATACTCATAAGTTGTACTGATCGACTACCTGCTCACCTAGGTAGCTTTATTACCTGAGGATCACCCAGATAAAAATTAGGGGACGTAGTATAGCATAAAAGCGGCTAGGTTCAGCTAGGTTCAGCTGGGTTCAGCTGGGTTCAGCTGGGTTCAGCTGGGTTCAGCTGGGTTCGGCTGGGTTCGGCTGGGTTCGGCTGGGTTCGGCTGGGTTCGGCTGATTCAAGCTGCATTTAGCTGTTTCTTACCGTTTTCCGCCGAATTTCAGACATAAAAAAACCAGCTCGAAGGCTGGAGTTTTAAAGTGGTGGTGGGTCGTATAGGATTCGAACCTATGACCAATTGGTTAAAAGCCAACTGCTCTACCGACTGAGCTAACGACCCACACAGAGGACGCGTATTTTACGTATCCTTAATGCAAAAGCAAGGCTTTTTTATTGATATCGGGTCGGATCTTCCAAGCCTGCATCAACAAAGCCTTTTGCGCGCAAACGACAACTATCACACGCGCCGCATGCCTGGCCCTCATCGTCTGCTTGGTAGCAGGAAACCGTCAAACCGTAATCAACACCCAGACGAGTACCCTCTTGGATGATCTCTTCTTTGGTTAGGTCGATCAGCGGTGTTTCAATCTTGATTGGATCGCCACTAACGCCACGCTTAGTCGCAAGGTTTGCCATGGTTTCGAAGGCAGCAATATATTCTGGACGACAATCAGGGTAACCGGAGTAATCGACTGCATTGACACCAATAAAGATCGCATCAGCTTCCAGTACTTCAGCCCAACCTAGTGCTAAGGACATGAAAACTGTATTTCGTGCCGGAACGTAGGTCACCGGAATCTCATCGGTTTCCTCTTCTGGTACATCGATGCTGTGGTCTGTTAGTGCTGAGCCACCAAAATCTTCTAAGTGAAGACGGATGACACGGTGTTCAGCCGCATCAAGTTGCTTGGCAATTTTCTTAGCCGCATTTAACTCAGTTAAAGAGCGCTGACCGTAATCAAAGCTCAATACATAACAGCTGTAGCCACGTTCAGCAGCCATTGCCAGCGCTGTTGCTGAATCCAGACCACCAGACAGCAACACCACTGCTTTTTTTGAAGCAGAAGAATTCATGTGTATTCCAAAGATTGATTAGAGCTGACGCTTAAACTCTTTAGCTAAGCGAACCGCATCAGAATCAGGGTATTTATTGATTACCAGATCAAGGTATTCGGTTGCCTTAGCTGTGTCACCTAACTGATTGTAGATGATACCTAGCTTATACGCTGCATCCGGCGCTTTCGGGTTATCCGGGAACTGAGTTAACACCTGCACGAATGATTCACGCGCTTGTTCAGGCTTTTGCTCTGCTAAGTGAATCTCACCTAGCCAGTAGTAAGCATTAGGCAAACGTACACTTTGTGGGTAATCCTTCACAAAAGCAGAAAATGCTTCAGCCGCTTTTGGGAAGTTTCTCACCTTAACCAGACCAAAGGCTTCACGATAAGCCTGTGCATCACCCGCTGATGGCGCTAAAGGCGCAACATCTGCTGGCACTTGCGGTCTAGATACCGATGAACTTCCCTCTAACACCGGCGCGTTATCAGCACCTAACTGGCCAGACGTAGCTGGCGGTGTTAAAGCGGGATCCCTTAAAGCGGTGATACGACCATCTAGATCGCGATAGCGTTCTAGCTGTTGGCGTTCCATCTGCTTTAGGCGGTAATCTTGCTGCTCTACTTGACCACGTAGAGAACGCACTTCGTCCTGCAACTGCTGGACGATAAGTATCAGTTCACTATTTTTTGAAGCCGAGTGGGCATTGTAGGAAGGCTGTTGAACATTGGCAGGCGAAGCGCCAACACCCAACTCAATAACGGGTACTTCTTCTGCTACAACATTAGCGCTGATCGCCAGCGCTAATGCAGTAGAAAGAACGGTAGAGTTCGAAGTCATAAATTAACGAGATACGTACTTCAGTTCCACACGACGGTTCTGGCTCCAGCTAGATTCGCTGTGACCCAAAATCGCTGGTTTTTCTTCACCAAAGCTAACAGTTTCGATCTGAGAAGCAGATGCACCGTTAACCTGCATAAAACGAGAAACCGCTTTAGCACGACGTTCGCCTAACGCGATGTTGTACTCACGCGTACCACGCTCATCGGCATGACCTTCCAGTACAACCTGAACAGATGGATTAGCAGCAAGGTAAGCTGCATGCTTCTCTAGATCAGCAAAGCCGCCTGCTTTAACTACTGATTTATCGAAATCGAAGTAGAAAACAGTTTGTAGGTTAGCAACAGAATCCATTGAAGAGCCGGAAACAGAACCCTGATTAACACCTTGTGTAGTGCCAGTATCAGTACCTGTAGTTACGCCACCTTCAGTAGATGAACCACCTGTAGAACAACCTGCTACCCATGCTACGGATAGCGCTAGTGCAGCTGCTTTAGTTACGTTGGAAGCTCGCATTGATCACTCCTGTATATTTGCTGGTCTTCCCAGCAAGCAAAATATTATTGAATGCCGCCATGTCCAAATCTGAACATAAGTTAATGTCTATAAACTTTTATTGCAAGTAGGGGCTCCATGCTGGTTCCCTAACATCACCACTACTTGCCGGTAAAATGAAGCGCACACCACCATCTAAGGTAACGCCGCCCAAGACCCCTCTTACACCTTTTTGCGTAGCATACAGAATAATACTGCCATTCGGCGCAATGGTTGGGGACTCATCTAAAAATGTATCGGTCAGGATATCTAAACGACCTGTTTTAAGATCCTGAACTGCAATTCTGAATACGTTATCTACGCCACGGTGAACCATCGCCAAGAAACGACCATCCTGAGTCAAACGACCACGGGAGTTATAGTTACCTTCATAAGTTACACGCTCTAACTGACGTGTTGGCAGATGAATACGATAAATCTGCGGCTGACCACCACGGTCAGAGGTAAAGATAAGTGACTGACCATCAGGCGACCAAGAAGGTTCCGTATCGATGCCATAATGGTGAGTAATTCGCGCCAGGCTACGAGAACGCAGGTCTAGAACATAAACCTCAGGGTTACCATCTTTAGATAACACTATCGCAAGTTTATTACCGTCAGGTGACCAAGCCGGCGCACCATTCAAGCCTCGGAACGACTGAACCTTTTCTCGCTTACCTGTCGCTAAATACTGAATGTAGATAGCAGGCTTACCGGATTCAAAAGACACATAGGCCAATTTAGACGCATCACGAGACCAAGCCGGAGACATCAGCGGCTCGCTCTGTTCACGAATCGTGATTGGACGCGCACCATCGGAATCAGCCATCTTCAAACGATAACGACCTTTACCACCACCAAACTGTTGAGCCGTTACATAAACGATACGAGTTGAAAATGCACCACGAACACCGGTTAGCTTTTCGTACACCATATCCGAGATATAGTGAGCGATATCACGCATATTCGCTTGGCTACCCGATACACGCTCTGCTAGTAGCTGCTGCTCTTTAAGCACATCGTAAAGTTCAAACTCTACTTTTAGCTCTTTACCTTCAGATGGCAACTGACGACCGATCAATAGAAACTCAGTTTTGCTCACGCGCCAATCGCGGAAGTAAACCTGATCACGCTTGTTTGGAAAGCTCAGCATATTGCGGCGATCCATTATCGAGAATAGACCGGTACGGCCTAAGTCATCAGATACGATCTGCGCGATATCTTCCGGTAAAGCAAAGCTACCATCCCAAGAAAACGGTACAACAGCGACTGGTGTAGGCTCATCAATACCTTGGGTAATTTCGATTGCCAAATCACCTTCAGCGATTACGGAAACCGAAAACAACAGCGCAAATGTAGCTATTACTCGCTGTAAAACTCTGTTCATTTAGTTCTCCTTAAACACATAGCCGCCATACCAGTTAAAAACAGGCTTAATCCCGTAGATCTTCAGGACGGAAACGCAATACACGCTTACGGAAGTATCGATCAAACACAACCGAATCCATCTCCTGAAGTTTTTCAAATACTTGTACCCGCTCAATCGCACGCAAGGCATCGTTATCGAAACGAGCATCACCACTAGATTTACTAACATACAGATCATTTACACGACCTGATGGTAAGAAATGTACGGTAATTTCTACCACCATACCATTTCGTGCAGTCGGTGAACGACGCCAGTTCCGGGTAATCTGCGTGACGATATACGCCTCATAGCTCATTGCCGCAGCACGCTGCTCTTCAGCTTGCAGCGCCGCTTCTTCTGCCTGCAACGCCTGCATCAGCGCTTCGTTGCGGGCTTTTTCTTCTGCTTGTTTTTTCGCTGCTGCTTCAGCTTTTCTTTTCTTCTCTTCAGCCGCTTTCTTCTCGGCTGCTTTACGTTTCTTTTCGTCGGCTTTACGTTTTTTCTCAGCTGCAGCCTTCTTTAAACGATCTTGTTCAGCTTTCTTTTTAGCGTCTTCCTTACGTTTTTCGTCAGCTTTACGCTTCTTTTCAGCCTCAGCTTTCTTTTTCTCTAGCTGTTTTTTCTTTTCAGCTTCTTTCTTAGCTTTTTCCTGCTTACGTTTTTCGTCCGCTTTACGCTTCTTATCTTCTTCAGCTTTGCGGATTTGATCCGCCTTCTGCTTGGCCTTAGCTTCAGAGGCTTCTTTACGCTGAGCAGATAGCGTGGTCAGGTCGACAATCTGCGCCTGAACATGACGAGGGACTTTACGCTTCTCCTCTTTGTGCTCAAACCAGCTCTGTGCCAACAAAACCACAACAAAGATATGAAGTATGACAGCAAGGACTGTAGGAAGAAGATAACTACCCGGTCGCAAAATCAACCCCTACTCCGTCACCAAGCCTACGCTCGGCGCGCCTGCTTGCTGTAACAAAACCATCAACTGCACAACCGAATCGTAATTCACATTACGATCACCGCGTACCAGCAGCATTTTCTTAGGGTTACTTGCTAAAATTTTGGCCACACGATCCTGAACAATATCCGCCGTAACCGCTTCTTTAGGGTCACCACCAATATCGATGAAGTACTCACCTTCGGCATTAACCGTCACGATAACCGGTTCATTATCTTCGTCATCGACAGGCTCTGCCGCTGCTTTAGGCAGATCAACATTAACGCCCTGTGTCAGCATCGGTGCTGTAACCATAAAGATCACCAATAGCACCATCATGACATCAATGTAGGGCACCACATTAATGTCAGCATTTAACTTACGTTTTTTCTTATGCCGTCTGATCATCGATCAAACCCGCTTAGTTGGATGCGTGCATACGACGATGCAAGATAGAAGAGAATTCGTCAGCAAAGGTTTCGTAGTTACCTAACAGATACTCAACCTGCGCAGAGTAGCGGTTATAAGCAATTACGGCTGGAATCGCCGCAAATAGACCAATCGCTGTAGCGATCAAAGCCTCGGCGATACCTGGTGCTACAGCGGACAATGTCGCTTGGTGAACATTCGCCAAACCACGGAAGGAGTTCATTATCCCCCATACTGTACCAAACAGACCGATATAAGGGCTGGTAGAACCTACTGTTGCGAGGAATGGCAGGTGCTTTTCTAGCTTATCTTCTTCACGCGCTAGCGCTACACGCATACTACGCTGCACGCCGTCCATGACTGAATCTGGGTCATAACCTGCTTGCTGAGTTAGACGCGTATATTCTTTGATACCCGCGCGGAAGATATTCTCGGCACCACAGTCAGAATTTGGTTCGTGATTAATCTCTCGGAAAAGTTGGCCAAGATCGACACCAGACCAGAAGCGATCTTCAAAGTTACGAAGTGATTTACGCGCGCTGCTTAACACCGATTGGCGCTGAAAGATCATCACCCAAGAAAGTACTGACGCTAATAAAAGCATTAACATTACTAGTTGAACCACGATACTTGCGTCGGCAACCAGACTCCAGATCGACATTTTTTCGACCACAGCACTTCCCTCTAAAAATTTGGTACAGGATACAATTTACCGGCTTTGTGATTCGTCAAAAACCAATAAGTTCCATCCATTTAATAGATAAAAAAATGAAGGCACAACAATAACAGTCATGGCGATTAATACAAGGAAAAACCAGCGTTTGAATTGACTGTTTGGGAAGGGTTTTCCAGCTATCAGATTAGATAGCTGGCGAATAGATCTAGGCGATTTTCTTTAACGCAGATTCGTGGATAGATTGGCAACGTATACAGCGTGATGCAGTAGGGTTAGCCTTTAGACGTGTCAGCTCGATCTCCTCACCACAGTTGATGCATTCTCCAAAGCTCCCCTCTTCAATACGCTTAAGCGCTTCTTGGCATTCAGCAATCTCGTCATGATGACGCTGAAGCGTTTCAAACTGACGCTCCAACTCAACAGCGTGTTCCACTTCTTCACCGATATCTCGCACTTCGGATACAGAAGTAGATGAGATTTGGTCTCGCAACTCTTCTTCGAGCTCGGCTTTTAGCTGAATAAGTAAACGATTAAGCTCAAGTCGGAATGCAGTGATCTCTGCATTACGAAGTATGGCCGTCATATTGTTACCTGTTATTTTTTTCAGTTATTTGGCAGGCATATTAGACGGCTTTTCTTCTGTCGTATCTTGATTGATGTCAGATTAACCAACAAATCCTATTTTTTATAGGGTTTATTGATCCAGATCGTATTTTAAGCCTCTTCAGGCTTGGCGATTCCGAAGTGCTGATAAGCATGATCTGTTACAACTCGACCGCGCGGCGTGCGCATCACAAACCCTTGCTGAATTAGATAAGGCTCTAGCACATCTTCAATGGTGTCACGCTCCTCACTAATTGCAGCAGCAAGGCTTTCTACACCAACAGGACCGCCACCAAATTTTTCAATCATAGTCAGCAACATACGACGATCGAGATGATCGAAACCATGGTGATCGACGTTCAACATATTTAGTGCACGATCGGCGATATCACTATCAATTACACCATCACCTTTTACTTCAGCGTAATCTCGGGCACGGCGCAACAAACGGTTAGCAATACGCGGCGTACCGCGAGATCGTTTTGCCACTTCGCACGCACCTTGCGTATCGATCTTAGTCCCAGAAAGGTCTGCTGATCGAGCAACAATACTGGTCAGATCTTCAACGTTATAAAACTCTAAGCGCTGCACGATACCGAAACGATCACGCAACGGAGAGGTCAGCAAACCTGCGCGTGTTGTCGCTCCCACTAATGTAAATGGAGGTAGTTCTAATTTGATAGAACGTGCTGCTGGGCCTTCACCAATCATAATATCCAGCTGGTAATCTTCCATTGCTGGATAGAGCACCTCTTCAACATTCGGGCTTAGACGGTGAATTTCATCGATAAATAGAACGTCATTTGGCTCAAGATTGGTCAACAACGCTGCAAGATCCCCTGCTTTTTCAAGCACAGGACCAGAAGTGGTTTTGATCTCCGAACCCATTTCATTGGCAATGATGTTAGCCAAAGTTGTTTTACCCAAACCTGGCGGGCCAAATATCAAAGTATGATCTAACGCCTCATTACGCATCTTCGCCGCTTGGATGAAGATCTCCATCTGCTCGCGAACGACAGGCTGGCCAACGTAATCCTCTAACGCTTTCGGGCGGATAGCGCGATCATGCGCCTCTTCTACTGGGTTACTTAAAGGCGAGATAAATCGATCAGCTTCAATCATAACTATTTACTCTATTAACCAACCATGGAGCGTAAAGCGACACGAATAAGATCTTCACAGCTCGCACCAGAACCAAGAGATTTATGCGCTTGCTCAATCGATTTAGTTGCTTGAACGGGCTTATAGCCCAACGCGACCAATGCACTTTCTGCTTCAGCGCGGTTATCACTAACCGTTTCGAATGATGCCATATCAGGACCATCTGCCGCCGATAGCTGAAACTCATCCGAAGATTCCAACCCAAGCGCTTTAATCTTGTCTTTCATCTCTACGATTAAGCGTTCTGCGGTCTTCTTACCAACACCTGGCAACTTAATCAAAGACGCGGTATCACCATCATTTACACAACGCACAAATTCAGTTGTAGAAATACCGGAAAGGATAGTAATCGCCAATTTCGGCCCAACGCCATTAGCCTTAATCAAGGTTCTAAAAAGCGAACGCTCTTGCTTATCGATAAAACCATAAAGTAACTGCGCATCCTCTCGCACGACAAAGTGGGTAAAGAGCGTTACCTGCAATCCAACTTCAGGTAGTCGATAAAATGTGTTCATAGAAGCTTCCACTTCGTAGCCCACACCATTTACATCAAGCACTAACTGTGGAGGCTGTTTTTCTAACAACTCACCTTTTAATCGACCAATCACTTACTTTTTATCCTTATCTAATTTTTCTAGCTTATGACCTGCCACAATAAACTCAGGCAACCTGAGATCTGCGAACATCGCAGCCATACGCAATACAAAGATGATTACCATAGAGATCAGCGCTACTGGCTGCCCAGGGATATACGACTGAAACACCACAAAAAATACCGAGCCTGCTAATGCACAGGTCGCATAAAGCTCACCATCTCGCTGCAAAATTAGCGGTATCTGCCCAGTCAAAAGATCTCGAATCATACCACCAGCACAACCAGTGATAACGGCCATCATAACAACGATAATCGGCGGCAAACCAAGTCCTAAGGCTTTTTCGGCACCTAACACGGCAAACAGAGCCAGCCCCATAGCATCCAGTACTAACAAAGTGCGTCGAGGGTACTGAATATATCGACAGACAAAGAAAGCAACTACCGCAGATATAATTGCAGTCCATAAATAAGAGGTATCTGCCACCCAGACAACGGGATGAATATCTAAAGTGATATCGCGAATCGTGCCGCCACCTAAAGCTGTCACTATCGCTAAAACAACCACTCCTAGAATATCCAGCTGCTTACCTTGAGCTGCTAAAGCCCCAGCAGTTGCAAATACTGCAACTCCAATTAGATCAGCAATATAGATAAAATCAGCGTAAGCCATCTCATTCATGACGTTTATTGACGCCTCCAACTGGCATTGCGACTAGACATAGAACCGGCTGTTTTAATTAAGCTATTACGAGTATGCGCATGACAGAGTGCAATTGCGAGTGCATCGGCAGCATCCGCTTGAGGCAAGCCGGGTAATTTTAGAATATGTGCCACCATATGCTGAACTTGTGATTTATCAGCCGAACCTTTACCTACGACCGACTGCTTAACTTTACGAGCAGCATATTCGTAAACCGGTAACTCCGCATTAGTACCTGCAACAATAGCGACACCACGCGCCTGACCAAGCTTTAGAGCAGAGTCGGCATTACGTGCCATAAACACCTGCTCAATCGCAAACTCCTGGGGACAATAGCGCTCGATCACTTCAGATACACCGGTATACACCTGCTGTAATCGCTCTGGTAATTCATCACCTTTAATACGAATACAACCACTGGCAACATACTCATTTTTATTGCCAACGCAGTTAATCACACCGTAACCGGTGATTCGGGAGCCTGGGTCTATTCCTAATATCAGCATCAAACTAATCTACTGGTTATTTATACAGCAAAGAATAACGTAGTCTTAATTGTTAAGGAAGGCTTTGTGGTCAACAATATAATCGAAGATAGATTTAAGGCAGTTATAGCCACTGATATGACGGCATTCTATTTTATAAAACGAATAAGCCCTATCTAAACAGATAGGGCTTATTTTGACCGTCACTAAAATCCTTGCCATAGAAGCAATACTCATCCAATCAGAACTGTCTAATTGAAAAATATAGCAAAGGTTATTCTTCGTCTTCGAATCGAGCTCTTGCTTCAGCCTGACGCGCTTCTATCTCAGCACGCTCTTCGCGCTTTTCCGCTTTACGCTTGTTACGCTCTACTTGCTGGCTCATAAACTGTTCTAATTCAGCTTCAGCCCAAACCTTGGCCTCATCTTCAGTCGCAAAGCCATCCTGCTGTTTGGAGATAACAGTTTTACGTGCACTTGCCTGACGCAAGATCTGAGCACTCCAAGTTTCCCCTTCAGCAACTAACTGAAAATCGTACTTTTTACCTTTGGCCATCTATTTTTCCTGAGGATCTGACTGTAAAAACAGCGCATTCTAGCACGCTTAGTAATCGGGTTAGACTGATTTATGTAACTTTAGGTTAATAAAGTAACCTGCAGCACATTTTCTTAACCTTTTAATGGCTAGCATAGGGCCCTATGAGCGTTTAAAATAGGCCTGCAATTAATTATTACTGTTTGAGTGCACATGAAATCTGTTGACGTTGATACGCCTAAAACTACTAAATCCGAAACTAACCAAACCAAAAACGGCTTCTTAGCGCTGGTTTCAAAGCTTTGTTTTGATGAAACCCTGCCTATTCGTTTTATGTACAAGACAGTTCCTGAACACTTAAACGATACAGGCTGGCGTATGTTTACGGGTTATGAAACCGAAGAGTTTCTGGAAGATCAGCTTTCCAACCTTCTTCCTGTCCCAGTAGAAAAGATGTGCCGCCTAGACCCATCCTTGAGTGAACTGGTTACCTACAATGCTGGTACAGTTTGGGAACGTGCTCCTGGCTCAGACTCATGGGAACGTGTGCACGATTACCGTATTCCTTCGCACAATGTTGATGTAGAAATCACCAACGACGTTGATCGATTTAACGTTGAAGAAGAAAAATAATCCCCCTTACGCTTGAATTCTCATCAAGTGACATTATCTAAATAGTTAACCGAGGCTCAAAAGAGGTCGGTTAACGGCTCGCTCAAGAGAGGAGCCAAACTTTTAAATTTAGATATATTGCTTGATGAGGATATACAGATGCGTGAATTCGATCTATCTCCACTATACCGTTCTGCCATTGGTTTTGACCGTCTAGCTAACATGCTAGATAACGCTAACCGCAACGACAACCAGCCTTCATTTCCTCCATACAACATCGAACTACTTGGAGAAAATAATTACCGTATTACCATGGCTGTGGCAGGCTTTGAAAAAGACGAATTAGATATTCAAAGTGAAAGCGGGACTCTGACGATTACGGGTCAGAAGAAAGAACAAACTCAAGATCGCCAATACCTTTACCAAGGTATAGCTGCGCGTAATTTTGAAAGACGTTTCCAACTAGCGGATCATGTAAAAGTGACTAAAGCCTCGATGGAAAACGGTTTGCTTCATGTTGATCTGATTCATGAGATCCCTGAAGCGATGAAGCCGCGTCAGATCCAGATCGAGCACTAATACTGCCAGAGCTCTCACTGACAGTGCTCTAGGACAAAAAAGGAGGCCATGTTGCCTCCTTTTTTAATGGCTTCAGGAAGTTTATCTGAGGCCTTTTGATATACCGTAAGCAGTTCATCACTAAACAAGCAAAATACAACCTCTTCAACGCTTGTCTCTTTTTTCAATTCACTCTTAACCGTGAATAACGCAATCTCTGCAGCCTGCTCCAATGGATAGCCATAAACACCACAACTGATCGCCGGAAATGCGATTGTTTTGATATGGTTTTCGTTGGCTAAAGCCATCGAGTTACGATAGCAAGCTTCCAACTGTGCTGACTCACCATGATCACCACCCCGCCAAACCGGCCCTACCGTATGAATAACGTATTCAGCAGGAAGACGATAACCTTGGGTAATTTTCGCTTTGCCCGTATCACAGCCATTCAGTGTGTGACATTCAGCTAACAGATGGGGTCCAGCTGCTGAATGAATTGCACCGTCTACACCGCCACCACCCAACAAACTGTTGTTCGCAGCATTAACAATTGCATCAACGTTCAATTGGGTAATATCGTTCTGAACAAAGCTAATTTTAGCTGTCATGATCCAGCCTCCTTAGGTTCATTGTAGTGAACAGCGAGCCATATCGTTGGTTGATCAGAATCAGTCCATTCAACACGGTGTCGTTGATGTGCAGGGAAACAGTAACTGTCACCTGCATTCAGGGTAAATTCTTGATCTGGATTTGCTGTACGAAGCCCAGCGCTTCCAGAGATAACGATTACCCACTCATCCCAAGCTTGGTCGTACCATTCCCCTTCGGGGGTTGCGTGGGCATGAGAGATAATACGTTCAATGCGAAACTGATCAGTAGAGAGTAACGGGTCGAACTTTTCTGATTCTGGTCCCGAGCCTGACAAGTCATAGAGGTTCATTGTGCTACCACTCACTGATTGGAGCAGACAATGTCACTGCCTGCTCAATTAATTTATAAACCACTTTCATGACACTTAAGTGACACGTTATAAAGTTAGGCAACTTCCGGAAGAAATGAGAGATCAACGTGGTACTTAGTAGGATTGTTGCGGTCGATATAAACAGTGAGTTCATCAGTCACAACATATTCAGTCGGATCAAACCAAATATCATCACTTCTAAACAGATAGATCTTGTTATCTTCTGGATTGTGCCACTGCAAACTAATCACAAACGGGCTTACACCATCCGTTTCCATACAGGTGTTCCTGTCTAGCGTATGAATCTGAGCTTTAATAGGTACACCCTGAGTTTTCAGGTAATCACGTTTTCTGCCTTTCATACCGCTAAATATTAGAATAAGTATGCCAACAATGAAGAAAACAGCGCCAAGGCCAGCCACAATGGTTGCCCCACCCCAGAGGGTGAAAAAGCCATTAATCTTAGCGTCTTGCGGCGAATTAGTTTGGTAGAGAACCTCAACTACCTCACCTTGCGAGTAGCTAGGAGGGTTACTCCCAGCGCTCGAGGAAAATGTCACTTTCTGACCTTCATTGGTAACAAATGAGACGACAGGATGATAAGTAAGCGAATCACTGCTTCTAGAGGCTCTTAGCTCTATAACTTCTCCTTCAGCAGTAACAGCGGTTTCCAAAAAGCTCTTAGTATTTGTGAATAACACAAACGCTAGGATCAACAGACCTAAGCCAATCAGGCTGAAAAGGTATTTAATGATTGAGATCGCTTTCATCCGATTATCCTTAATAGAATGATTTTTCTAACAATAACGTTTTGCTAATTGGTGCTTAACTTATACAAAAATAGCCCGCTTAAAAGCGGGCTATTTTTAGGTTATGTCTAATTAACTTACGCGAAATTTAGACAGTGTGCTCTCAAGGTGAGATGCCGAGTTAGCCATATCATCTGCTAATGCAGAGGTATTTCTGGCCGCCCCTTCCGATGTATCAGCACTTGCGGAGATTGCAGCCAAACTCTCATGCAGATGATTTACAAGGCCACTTTGCTGTTCAGCTGCTGCAGCGATACCCGAATTCATCTGATTCACTTCCGATAGAGAGTTATCGATCTGTTGCAACACTTCACTCGCACGAGCCATTTCAGAGACATTTTCAGAAACAGAGCTACTGGTATGTTCCATCAATTCTACTGCACGCTGAGCACAGCTAGCGAGCTTTTGAAGAGTCTCACGGATCTCGCCAGTAGAATCCTGTGTACGCTGAGCTAAGGTTCTTACCTCATCGGCTACCACGGCAAAGCCTCGGCCCTGCTCACCCGCTCGCGCTGCTTCAATGGCCGCATTCAAAGCCAATAGGTTAGTCTGATCTGCGATATCACTGATTACACTGGATACTGCATGAATATTTTTAACATCCTGATCCAGTTCACTGATCACAGCGCTGGTTTTAGAAACATCAGAAGCAAGTTCATTGAAAGATGAAGTTGTCTTTTGAACAACGAGCAAGCCTTCAGATGCCATTTCATTAACTTCTTGTGCTGTTGTAGATGCCTGATTGGTATTCATCGCAATCTCTGACGCGCTACTTGCAAGTTCTCCTACACCTTCAGCAATATGCGAGGTTTCCTCTTTCTGACGCGCCACACCATCCCGAGTTTGAGAAGATTCAGCAGAAAGTCGTGAAGAACTATTCGTTACCAAGGTGGTTGCACTTTTAGTTTCTCTCACTAGAGACTCAAAACCTTCGGCAACCTTATTAAGACCTTCAGAGATAGCAGACATCTCATCTTTGCCATAGTGCTCAAGGCGAGCTGACAGGTCACCTGCAGCAAGTTGACCTGCTACCTGTTGGAATCTATCCATGGTTTCAATAGTTGATCGATAGAAGCCCATGAACAGATATATCGCCAGTAACACGGTCACAGCAATAACCGCCAAAACGAGGTTACGACTGTTAACCTGCTTAGAAAGATATTCCTGCTCTTTCTCATACAATGCAGGCAACATCATTTTATACAGATTCAATACCTGCTTGATCGCAGTTGTACCTTCCCCAAACACCCCATTAGAGTTAACAGCAATGCTATCCGGCTCAGTTACATTCTGCTGAATATAAGCGATGTAACTACCTACCGCTTTTTCAGCTGCGATAATTTCCGAGCGCATCGACTCCAACTCAGGCATCGTTTCGCCGTTAGCTAATTCTGGGTAGGTTTTTTCTAAACGACCGATAAGGTTATTGATATAGATATAGCTATCTGGTGTAAAGCCGCCTTTTGCGGCAACACCCGAAGCCTTGCCACGAAGCTGACCTGTTTCATCGATAATCTGTGGTAGAAACACAGCAACGTTATCGATCATAAAAGTAGTATCAGAGTGTGGATCTAATTCGAGGGAGAATTCCCGCAAGATAACTTCATTAAATCGTCTCACAGATGCTGCGAACTCGTTGTGTAGTTCAAAGATGGCAGCAGGTTCAGTGTTTCCGATACTCGATTTGATCTTGCTCCACTGTTGATCAAGTGAAGAAATAATAGTTTGCGTGCTAGAACTAACGTCCGTAGTGCCAGACTTTAATTGGCTAAGCGCTTGATCTACCTTCCCACGACGATCCAACACTTTAGACTCTACACCCGTATTACCGTTTAACAGCGCATTGGTAAGGCCTCGGTGCTGACCAATATTAAGTACTAGAGGCTCTGTTAAGCGGATAATCTCTATCCCCCTAATCTCCTCTTTGGTCAAGTCGATACTACGGCTCAACTCTTGCCAGTAAAAGGTTACTGTCAGCACAAGTGGTATTAGAAATAACACACTGACTAGACTGAACTTTGCTGGGTATTTGAGACTACCCATTAGTTTAGAAGCGGGACTTAGCCAAGATGCCATTTTTATCTCTCCATTGATCCACTTGTGACGTATCAGTCTTTTAGGGCAAGTCTGAGTTCAGAAGGTTCCTTTATTTTTTTAACTTTCTGAAAAAGCATGTCTGCTTCTTTATACTCTCGCTGTAAGTGACTTAACCACTGTTTTATGCGGCCATGCACATATTTGGGCGCAATATCTCGCTCAATGCGGTTTAAGTATGCCTCAATAAACGGCACAACCTGACTCCAGTTATAACTGCTCACCTCCTCATCAGCAAGGTGATATTTTATAACCTTAGCCAAATCAGGCTTCGCAATAAGGCCGCGACCGATCATAATCGTGTCGCAACCACTGACTTCACGACAACGTTGAAAATCCTGCCAATTCCATACCTCACCATTAGCGACTACAGGAAGATCGACAGCCTCTCGAATTCTAGCAATCCATTCCCAGTGAGCTGGAGGCTTGTAACCTTCGAGCTTTGTTCGGGCATGTACGGCTAAACTATCCGCACCTGCTTCAGCTATCGCATGAGCGTTTTCCATCGCCAAGGATTTATCTTTATTGCCCAAACGCATTTTTGCCGATACAGGGGTTTCTGCAGGAACAGCTTGTCTCACCGCCTTTACGATCTCATGAACAAGTTCCGGCGTATCCAATAGAACGGCTCCACCTTTACTGCGATTAACCGTTTTAGCTGGACAACCAAAGTTTAGATCTATCCCCGGTGCGCCAAGTTTGGCGGCTTTGCGTGCGTTACCGGCTAGGACATTTGGATCACTACCAAGCAATTGAAGAATAACGGGCGTCCCTGAAGGTGTTTTACCTCCATTATGTAACTCAGGACATAAACGTCGGAACACTTTAGCGGGCAAAACACGATCACTAACACGCAAGAATTCTGTAACACAGTGATCTATACCACCGACCTGTGTTAACAGATCGCGCATAGTGTAATCAACGACGCCCTCCATCGGGGCTAGGACAATTTTCAAAGCAGGCTATCTTTAGGAATAAAAAAGGACGGCTATTATAAGCTGCAACGGAGACGATAAAAATGAGTAGATGACTTTGAAAGTCACTTTATCAAGCTTTGTAACATTCCTTCCAAGCACCCCTATGATTTACTAAGATAGAAATAACCATAAGCTGTGTTTTTTATTTTTTGCTATGCGCCTATTCCTAGCTATCGATCTGCCTGAAGATCTTCAGGATCGGATTACCGAACTCTATTGTCCTGAACTCGAACAAGTACGCTGGACCGTGACTCATCAACTACATATCACCTTAGTGTTTATCGGCGATCAGCCCCATCAACACTTGGAAGAGATAATTGAAGCGGTATCTGAAACCAGTTTTGAACCTTTTGAACTTCGCCTGCGGAAGATAGGCTATTTCAAATCAGGAATTATCTGGTTAGGCGTAGAAGAATCGGAGCCCTTAAAACGTCTACAAAAGTCGCTAAGTCACAAAATTAGAGGACTAAGCATAGAACTAGAACAACGGAAATACATGCCTCATATAACTTTAGGGCGCAGCAAAAAATTAACACCTGAAGTGGTCAGGCGGGTCAGCCATAAAGGACTGGGATTCACTGCGAATTTCGAGGTTAGTGCTTTCCAGCTTAAAAGTAGTGTTTTGAAGGTAGATGGCGCTGAGTACCTAACCGAAGTGGAATTTCTGCCTGATTGAGGTTTTGCTTTGCAGCCTGACCAAAGAAAACCTGTGATATAGTCAATTGATGGAACCTATCTATCGCACATATCAAGAAAAGGATCTTCAGGCCTTAATCGCCCTGATGAAGCAATTAGGGTACACCCACTCAGAACAATCTCTGCTTACAAATATCAAAGCTGTGCATAAGGCCAGCGGGGAGATTTTTATCGCTGAGTTAAATGGCGCTATTGTAGGCTGTATCTCTGCCATTATAGATATTCGCTTAGCTGAAGGCGCTCATGGTGAAATCGTAAGCCTCGTTGTTGATAAAGAACACCGTGGATATGGCTTAGGCAAAGGATTAGTTAAAATAGCTGAATGTTGGTTATTGAAACAAGTGGATAGCATTCGCATTCGGGCTAATTCGATTCGTAAATCAGCCCACAAGTTTTATCAAGAACTAGGGTACGTAGAAACTAAGCAACAAGTGGTATTAGTGAAAAATAAACATGAATAAGAATCAGGCGAACAAAGAGTATTTACGCCGAATAAATCTAGCAACCACATACATTTGCTCAAACCTAGAGCAGCAATTGAATTTAGATAAGATTGCTCAAGTTAGCTGCTTCTCCCCTTTTCATTTCCACCGTATATTTCACGCCCTCACAGGTGAAACCGTTAATGACTTTATCATCCGCAAAAGAATGGAAGCCTCTGCTAATCGACTGATTTGCCACAAGGAAATGAGCATTACCGAGGCAGCCAACGCAGGCGGTTTCTCTTCGAGTGCTAACTTTTCAAAAACATTTAAAAATTACTTCGGTATCACCCCTAGCCAGATAAGGGACCCAAGCGGAATCAAAGATAGCAAGATTGGAAAACTAACTAGCAAGTATGGAAAAGAATTCAATCCAAGCGATCTGTACTCTCAATTTGTCACTGACCAAGTGAAGTTTGATCCTGACAAATTAGAGGAAATACTCATGCAAGTAACCATTGAAGAACTTAAGGCTAAACGCATCGCTTATCTGACAGCACCAAAGGGATATGACGTTCCCGCCATTTTTGAAACTTGGGATAAACTGGATAACTGGGCTAGAAGCCTGAAATTACAAAATTTTGAAAACCAACGCTTTGCTATCTGCCATGATAACCCTATGATCACGCCGACTGAGCATTGCCGTTACGATGCTTGCGTTCAGATTGAAGACGACACGCCGGTGAGTGAACCATTTGAAGTAGCAACTATTCCGTCCGGTCAATATGCCTCTGCTTATTATAAAGGAGACGGTGACAAAGTAAGTAATTTTTATATGGAGCTCTACTCTCATTGGCTCCCTAACAGCGGCTTTGAGCCCGATGACTTAGCGCCTATTGCGCACTATCTAAACGATACACGGAAAGACGGCTTTGTCGAAATGAATATTTATATCAAAGTTAAACAGCTACAAGACTAAGCGATAAACGAGATACCCTACAACAATATATGGATGGCAATTTGATGAAGACAATTTTGATTGTTGGTAGCAGCCGAGGTATTGGTGAAGAGCTAACGAAGCACTTTTCTGACGCTGGCCACAACGTTATAGGTGTATCTCGAAGCCCATCTAAAAACTGCGAATGGATTCGTGCAGACCTTTCTGTGGAAGAAGAAATAAAAACGATTGCAGCTCAGCTAGGGGAGCAACCTATAGACACCCTGATCTATTCCAGCGGAATTTGGGAGGATGAAGGCTTCACCGACGACTTTGACTTTAGAAAAACAAAATACGAAGAAACGCAGCAAATCATGCAAGTTAATCTTGTTGCACCCATCGAGCTCACCAAAGCTCTCGCTCCAAACCTAGCACGCGCAACTAACCCAAGAGCAATCTATCTAGGTGCCAACTCAGGTTTAGAAAATATAGGTTCAGAGCAAGTCGCTTATGCTGCAAGCAAGTTTGGCCTTCGCGGAGCAATACAAAGCCTTAGGAGTGCGCTAAAACAAGAAAGTATTGGCTTTACCGCGATAAACCCCGGCAATGTAGGCACTGAGGAGGTACTGATGGACATAAAAGAGTGCCGTATGCCTGATCATGCCCCTATCCCGATCTCAGATATCATCACCTCGATAGAAATGATAATGTCACTCTCTAAAGATGTGGAGATTGGTGATATTAATTTGAGTCAGAAAAGCACCTAGACACTTTATTTGAGACACTAAAAAGCGGCCCGAAAGCCGCTTTTTTAGATCTTAACTGTAGCGATTAAACCGCTGTCAGACCTCTAAGCATATCTGCTTTAAGATCTTCGATCGATTCGATACCTACAGAGAGACGAACCAAGTTGTCTTTAATGCCCGCTTCAGCACGTGCTTCTGGCGTCATACGACCGTGAGTCGTTGTCGCTGGGTGTGTGATTGTTGTTTTCACATCACCAAGGTTTCCTGTGATAGATACCATCTTAGTTGCATCAATAAAGCGCCACGCGGCATCTTTACCACCTTTCACTTCGAAGGAAAGCACACCACCAAAACCTTTTTGCTGCTTCTTAGCTAGCTCGTGCTGCGGATGGCTTGGAAGGCCTGAGTAGAAGACACGATCTATGCCATCTTGTTCTTCTAGCCATTTCGCCATCTCCATAGCGTTATTGCAGTGAGCATCCATACGCAACTTAAGGGTCTCTAAGCCTTTTAGGAAAACCCAAGCATTGAACGGGCTCAAGCAAGCGCCGCCAGTACGGATAAAACCAAACACCTCTTCCATGTGCTTATCGCTGCCGACAACCACACCACCGACACAACGACCTTGGCCATCAAGGTATTTAGTCGCCGAGTGAATAATGATGTCTGCACCTTGCTTCAATGGCTGCTGAAGCATCGGTGTGCAGAAGCAGTTATCAACGACCAACAATGCATCGTACTTATGCGCAATCTCGGCAACGGCTGCAACATCTGTTAGTTCAGACAACGGATTAGACGGTGTCTCTAAGAACAGCATCTTAGTCTCTTCTGTGATTGCTGATTCCCAGCTATCAAGATTAGTTGGGTCAACATAAGAAACTTTGATGCCTGTACGTGTCAGGTACTTATCAAACAGAGATACAGTAGAACCGAATACACTGCGCGAACAAACAACATGATCGCCATTTTGCATTAACGATAGGCAGGTACTAAGAATTGCCGCCATGCCAGAAGCTGTTGCGACTGCTCTTTCTCCGCCTTCTAGTGCTGCGATACGCTCTTCAAAAAACTGTACAGTTGGGTTAGTGAAGCGAGAGTAGATGTTACCCTCCTCTTCACCACCAAAACGTGCAGCCGCTTCACGCGCACTTGAGAAGACATAGCTTGATGTCGGGTAGATTGGGTCACTATGCTCCCCTTCAAGGGAGCGGTGCTGACCTGAACGCAAAGCAAGTGTTTCCAGATCGTAACCTTCTGAAGGCTCGAACTGGATACGCTCAGCGCGTTCGTAATCAGAAATAGACATCGACTATTGCTCCTTAATCGATCTTGCTACAAAGGTTAGAGGATTCATTACTCTCAACCTTTTTGTTATTACTGCCTTTAGCGTCGTCATTACGGGCAGCTTTTAAGCGCTCAAGATATTGCTCATCAATATCACCCGCTACGTATTTACCATCAAATACACAGGTATCGAACGCTGTAATTTCTGGGTTACCTTCAGATACAGATGCTTTAAGATCATCTAGCTCTTGGTAGATCATCCAGTCACAACCGATCTCTTCACCCACTTCATCATCTGTGCGGCCATGAGCGATTAGCTCTTCCGCTGCTGGCATATCAATACCGTAAACGTTCGGGTATTTAACCGCTGGCGCAGCAGATGCAAAGTAAACTTTCTTAGCACCAGCATCACGTGCCATCTGAACAATCTGGCTAGAGGTAGTACCACGCACGATAGAGTCATCAACCAACATGACAACTTTATCTTTAAATTCCATACCAATTGGGTTCAGCTTACGGCGAACAGACTTCTTACGCTGTGTCTGACCCGGCATGATGAAAGTACGACCGATGTAACGGTTTTTGATAAAACCTTCACGGAACGTAACACCCAAATCTTTAGCCATCTCCATAGCAGAGGTACGGCTTGTATCTGGGATTGGGATAATCACATCAATATCGTGGTCTGGGCGCTCACGCAAAACCTTCTCCGCAAGCTTTTTACCCATACGCATACGAGAAATATGTACGTTTACATCATCGATGATCGAATCTGGGCGCGCTAGGTATACGTATTCGAATAGGCACGGCGCAAGCTGCGTGTTATCCGCACAAAGCTTAGTAGAAACGTTACCTTCCATATCGATATAGATCGCTTCGCCCGGCTCGATATCACGAACACGCTCGAAACCAGAGATATCTAGAGCAACACTTTCAGAAGCTACCATGTACTCAGTACCTTCTTCAGTTTCGCGCTTACCGTAAGTCAGCGGGCGAATGCCGTGAGGATCACGGAACGCCAACATGCCGTAACCCGTAATCATTGCTACAGCGGCATAACCACCTTTACAACGCTCGTGAACACGGCGAACCGCTTCAAACATATCTTCAGCTTGCGGCTGCAGTTTACCCTGACGTTGCAGTTCGTGAGCAAATACGTTCAACAACACTTCTGAATCAGATGTTGTGTTGATATGACGCAGATCAGCACGGAACATTTGTTCAGCTACATCTTCTGCATTTGTCAGGTTGCCGTTATGAGCTAACGCGATACCGTATGGAGAGTTCACATAGAACGGCTGCGCTTCAGCCGAGCTAGAACTACCGGCCGTAGGGTAACGAACGTGACCGATGCCCACGTTACCTACCAGACGTTTCATATGGCGGGTACGAAATACTTCGTTTACCAGGCCATTATCCTTGCGTAAGAAGAAACGGTTACCTTCACAAGTAACCATGCCCGCTGCATCCTGTCCACGATGTTGCAGAACAGTCAGAGCATCAAAAATAGTCTGGTTTACATTAGATTTGGCTACGATGCCAACAATGCCGCACATTAAAACTCACCTCAAAGTGCAAACTAACAAAAGAAAAATTTAGCGTCCCGCATTCCAGATCAAGCGACCCACTTCGCTCGCTGTCTCTTTGGTCCATGCTTCCATAAGTAAAAAGTGTGGAATCAATTGTGATTCCTTGAACCAGCGATCTTCAACCGCTGGGCTCATTCCAATCAGCGCGACTATAGCCACGATAATTAAACCACCTCGTGCTGCACCAAATCCGATTCCAAGAATACGGTCCGTTGCAGACAACCCCGTTGCTTCTACGAGCGCACCGATCAGTTTATTGATCATGACTCCAACAACAAGAGTGGCTATAAAGAGGATAGCAAACGCTGCGACTAAACGTACTGACGGCGTTTGAATATAAGCTTCTAACAGAACTGACAGTGACTGCGAAAATAGGCGCGCAACGATAAAAGCCGTTACCCAAGTGATCAGGGAAAGTGCTTCTCGAACAAAGCCTCGCCTTAAGCTCATAAGGCTTGATATCGCAATGATGCTTAGTATGGTCCAGTCAGCCCAGTTCATCTTTACAGCTCAGTAAGAAATTGCGCGCATTTTAACAGAGTTTATGGGATCGCTTCACGCTTTATTATTGCGTAGTAAAACGAACAATAATGCCATTCAATCCAAAATCTTTTTTAAGTGATAACTTAAGCGACTCTAATCGGCTCTTTTGGAACTCTGGCCCTACATAAACCTTAATCAATTCACCCTGTTTACGCGTAAAAACTTTATGCCCTTCACCGATGAGTTGCTTACGCAAGCTCTTAGCATTAGCTTCATCTTTAAAACTAGCAAGCTGCAGCGTCCAAGCCACTGGAACACCTTCTTGGTCAAGTACAGGCTGATCTTTATGAATTTCTAGCTCAACCTTTTGCTCTTGTTCAATCTTCTCGATTACCTGCTTCACCTGTTTTGGTGGTTTAGGCAACTCAACTGGTGGCTTTGGTTCAGCGGGCTTAGAAGTATCTGGCAACGGTTTATTTTGTGGTTCTATACGAACAATTTCAGGACGTTCGGGACCTGGAGGAATTTCGGACTGAAGGTGTCGCTCTTTATAACCCGCACCGTCAAAAAAAACAGGAAAGATCACCGCAGCAGAGAGAAGAATCACTGCAAACCCTACTAAGCGGTATTTTACTTTCTGCTGCATTAGCTATTTCCTTGCCAAAATCGTCAACGCATCACTGACGGTAAAGAATGATCCAGCAATAATAACATTGTCATTTGGGTTAGTGTCTATTCGAACCGCTTCAATTGCCGCTTTAACTGATGGAAATTCCTGAACCGAGGCCTCATTAGGAAATAGCTCAGCTAACTCAGCGGCCTTTTGCCCTCGCGGAACATTGATGTCAGAAAGATAGGTAGCTTTTACCACAGGTGACAAAGTATCTATAACTTGCTGACAATCTTTATCCGCTAACATCCCCAAAACAAGATACACATCGCCTGACAACCCTTGGATACGATCACTCAACAGTTCTGCAGCTTCAGGATTATGGGCAACATCTAGCCAATAATGCAGATTGTCTTGTTCTACATGTTGCATACGACCTGTTAGCGCTGCTTGCTGAATACCTGTTTTAATCTGCTCATCCGAAATCGCTAACGGAATATGCTGAACAATTTTAATTGCGGTAGCTGCATTTTGAATTGGCAACTCTGGCTGTTTGAGGTCAGTAATCGATTTAGACTGACCTTGAGCATCCGTTCCTTGCCAGCACCAAAGTTCGCCGTTTTCTTCATAGGTAAAATCAACGCCTGATTGATGTAGATCGGCACCGATCTCATCAGCATAAATAGCAACAGACTTTGGAGGATTGAGATCACCGCAGATGGCAGGCTTAGCAGCACGAAAAACACCCGATTTCTCTCGACCAATTACTTCGCGGTTATCACCTAACCAATCGACATGATCAATCGAAACGGTAGTGACCGCACTAATGTCTGCATCAATAATGTTTACTGCATCTAAACGGCCACCCAAGCCTACTTCCAGCAGAACCAGATCCGGTTTCGTTTCAGAAAAAATAACTAAGGCAGCTAGAGTACCAAACTCGAAATAAGTCAGCGGTATCTGACCGCGTGCTTGGTCAATTTTTTCGAAAGCATCGCACAATTGTTGGTCAGTCGAATTTTGGCCGTTTAACTTAACTCGCTCGTTATAGTCGATAAAATGAGGAGATGTGTAGCAGCCAACACTGTATCCAGACTGTTGGTAGATACTGTTCAAGTAACTAATCGTTGAACCTTTTCCGTTTGTACCTGCGACAGTGACAACGGTTGATGCAGACAGATCAATCTTTAGCTTTTCAGCAACTTGGCTAACACGTCCTAAGCCTAGCTCGATTTCAGACGGATGGCATTGTTCCATCCAAGACAACCATTCAGAAAGATTCATTTTTTGATTAGCGGTATTCATAAGACCAACAACTTTTAACAATCACCAGAAACCAAAAAGGCCGGCGTTTTCACGTCGGCCATTTTTACTACCTTGAGCTATTACTCTGCTTCAGGTTTTGCAGGCTCTTCCTCAACAACAACCTCACCCTCAACTGTTTCTACAGGAGGTAGCGGGCTTTGATTGGTTAGCTTACGCAAAATACGAGACAAACGAGAGCGCATTTCACCACGGTTAATAATCATATCAACCTGGCCGTGCTCTAGAAGGAACTCACTGCGCTGGAAACCTTCAGGCAATTTTTCACGAACTGTTTGTTCGATTACACGAGGTCCCGCAAAGCCCATAAGCGCTTTAGGTTCAGCGACGTTCAAGTCACCCAACATAGCTAGAGATGCAGATACACCACCATATACAGGGTCTGTCAGAACAGAGATATATGGCGTACCTTGTAGACGAAGTTTTTCTAGGATCGCACTTGTTTTCGCCATCTGGAATAGAGAGAACAACGCTTCCTGCATACGTGCACCACCGGATGCAGAGAAACAGATCAGTGGGATATTCTCTTCTAGAGCGATGTTTGCAGCGCGAACAAAACGCTCACCTACAACAGCACCCATAGAACCACCCATGAAGCTGAATTCAAATGCAACGGCTACAACAGGCAAACCTTCTAGCTCGCCGCGCATAGCGATCAATGCATCTTTTTCGCCGGTACTTTTCTGGGCGGCACTTAAACGGTCTTTATATTTCTTAGAGTCTTTAAACTTCAGACGATCAATAGGCTCTACATCTGTAGCGAGCTCTTGACGGTTATCTTCATCTAAGAACAATTCAAGACGACGACGCGCGTTAAGGCGCATATGGTGGTCGCACTTAGGACAAACATTCAGGTTCTTTTCCAACTCAGGGCGGTAAAGAACGGATTCACACTTAGGGCACTTTTTCCACAAGCCCTCAGGAATATTCGAGCGCTTTTTCTCTGAACGAACAAGAGAAGGAACAATTTTTTCCAGCCAGTTACTCATTATTTTAAAACCTTATTAGCTGTCCATTGCTTGACGCATATCTTTGATAATTGCAGCTACTTCAGGAGCAATTTTGCCCTGATCTTTTACTAGAGATGCAATCTTATTAACTAAAACACTGCCGACAATAACACCATCCGCAACTTTTGACACGGCAGTAGCTGATTCAGCATCTTTGATGCCGAAACCTACACCTAAAGGAATGTCAGTGTATTTACGAACGACGTCTAGTCTGTCAGCTACAGCCTGAACATCAAGTGAAGCGGAGCCTGTAACCCCTTTCACTGAAACGTAGTACAGGTAACCACTACCGTTCTCACAAACGTATTTAATACGCTCTTCTTCAGTAGTCGGTGCCAACAGGTAAATAGTATCAATATCATGCTCACACATGATCTGGTTGAACTCACCTGATTCTTCAGGCGGAAGATCAACGGTTAATACACCATCAACACCGGCTTTCTTCGCTTCTTCAGCAAAGCGCTGGTAACCCAAAATTTCGATCGGGTTAAGATAACCCATTAAAACGATTGGCGTTTCATTATCTTTCTGACGGAACTCAGCTACCATTTCTAGTACATCAAGCAAACGTACGTTGTGCGTCAACGCACGCTCACAAGCAAGCTGAATAACGGGACCGTCTGCCATTGGATCTGAAAATGGGATACCCAATTCGATAACATCAGCACCCGCTTCAACCATAGCGTGTAGTAGACCTACTGTAACTTCCGGTGCAGGATCGCCTGCTGTTACATAAGGGATTAGGGCTTTGCGGCCTTCAGATTTAAGCTTTGCAAAGCTTGCAGCAATACGACTCATTCTACTTTTCCTCGCACAAATCAGATATTGATGCCATCGATCTGTGCGACCGTATGAATATCTTTATCACCACGACCAGACAAGTTAACAACGATTGTCTGATCCTTATCCATCTCTTTAGCCAGCTTCATTGCATAAGCAACTGCATGGCTTGATTCAATTGCCGGCATGATACCTTCGACGCGAGTTAGTGCGCGGAAAGCATCCATAGCTTCATCATCTGTCGCATCAACATAAGTCGCACGACCAGTATCTTTTAGATAAGCATGCTCTGGACCAACGCCTGGGTAATCAAGACCAGCGGATACAGAGTGAGTACCAATGATCTGACCACCTTCGTCAGACATCAAATATGTACGGTTACCATGAAGTACACCAGGACTACCTGCAGATAGTGGCGCAGCATGCTGGCCCGTTTCTACACCGTAACCACCCGCTTCAACACCATACATTTTCACAGACTCATCTTCGATAAATGGGTGAAATAGACCAATAGCGTTTGAACCGCCACCAACACAAGCAACCAATGCATCAGGTAGACGACCCGTTTGATCTAAGCACTGTTGACGCGCTTCACGACCGATTACACACTGGAAGTCACGAACCAACTTAGGGTAAGGGTGTGGACCTGCAGCAGTACCAATGATGTAGAAGGTATTATCAACGTTGGTTACCCAATCGCGCATCGCTTCATTCATGGCATCTTTAAGCGTACGAGTACCCGATTCAACTGCAATAACTTCTGCACCAAGAAGCTTCATGCGATAAACGTTAAGTGCCTGACGCTGAACATCTTCAGCCCCCATATATACCTGACACTCAAGTCCCAAACGCGCAGCTACGGTTGCTGAAGCAACGCCATGCTGACCAGCACCTGTCTCAGCGATAACACGCGGTTTGCCAGTGTATTTAGCCAGAAGCGCCTGACCAATTGTATTATTAACCTTGTGAGCCCCCGTATGGTTGAGGTCTTCACGTTTCAGGTAAATTTGAGCTCCACCTACTTTTTCGGATAGGTGCTTCGCATGATACAAAGGCGAAGGACGTCCAACATAATGTGCCAGATCACGATCAAACTCTTCCTGGAACGCTGGATCTCGCCACAACTTCTCATAAGTTTCTTCTAGCTGCTTAAGCGCAGCCATTAGAGTTTCAGATACGAAACGACCACCGTAAGGGCCAAAGTGACCTTTACTATCGGGCAACTGAGCAAGTGCTTTAAGATCGATATTAGTTGGCACGGGTTACCTCATTTATAAATCTATTAATTTTGTCGGTATCTTTGATACCTTTACTCTTCTCTACCCCACCACTCACGTCTATTGCATATGGTTTAACAGTTTTAACAGCCTCGGCTACGTTGTCACAGTTAAGACCACCAGCAAGAATAATTGTCGCTGGGTGAGGTGTTGGAATACGATCCCAGTCGAAGGCTTCACCAGTTCCACCTGGAACACCCGGACGATAAGCGTCCAGAAGAATAGCCTGCGCTGAAGTGAATTGTTCTACGGCGTCTGTTAAATCCAGTTCTGGCTTCATCCGAATAGCTTTTATGTACGGACGGCTAAAACTACTACAGAACGCTTCAGTTTCATCACCATGAAATTGAAGTAAATCTATACGAGTTTGTTCGATAACTCGATCAATGAATTCCCGCTCCGCATTAACAAAGAGCGCAGTAGTTGTGACGAACGCTGGAAGCTTTGCAATGATTTCTGCCGCTTGTTCAATCTCTACAGCACGGGGACTCGGCGCATAAAAAACAAAGCCAAGAGAATCGGCTCCAGCAGTAATTGCTGCTAAAGCATCCTCTATATTCGTAATACCACAAATTTTAACGCGCGTTCGGTTCACAGATACAGTTCACTTAGAAAATATCAGGTTGCAAATAGTAGCAGATAGAAGGCCACTAAGTCAGTCAACTATGACAGGAAAAAAGGCCCTATTTGCGATTTAGGCAGATCAAATTCATCAGGATACTTAGCATCGACGAAATAAAGACCATAAGGAGGCGCTGTTACACCACCCTGACGGCGATCCTTAGCATCCAAAACCTCTTTTGCCCATATAGGATCAGCCTCACCACAACCAACGCTCATCAATACACCGGCGAAGTTTCGAATCATATGATGCAAAAATGCATTAGCGCGAACATCCAAAACTATCAGTTGGCCGCTTTGGTAAACATCTAACTGTTTAACCGTACGAACGGGGCTATGCGCCTGACAGCCTACGGCGCGATAAGAGGTAAAGTCATGCTCGCCAATAAGATAGTTTGCGGCTTCCTGCATCCGTTCCACATCCATCTGCTTGTAAGTCCAGGTAATACCTTTTGGTAAAATGGCAGGTTTAACTGGGTTGCAATAGATAAGGTATCGATATCGACGTTCGACAGCAGAAAAACGCGCATGAAATTCATCCGAGACAGGCACAGCCCATTGGATAGCAATATCATCGGGAAGATTGGTATTGGTACCTAAAACCCAAGCTCGGTCCTCTCTTTGTACCGGACTATCAAAATGAATTATTTGATAGGTTGCATTTACCCGCGCATCAGTTCTACCGGCACAAATAACCGATACAGGCGCATTTGCAATTTTAGAAAGTGCTTTTTCCACTTCCTCTTGAATGCTTGGCACATCACCCTCTTTCTGAATCTGCCAACCACGATACGCGGCACCAGAATATTCGACACAAAGGGCATAACGATAAGAAGGGGCGATAGAAATCGCCCCTTCTGGTGAACTATTAAGTTCAGTACAACTTTTTTCTGACATACTACTTTTCGTTAATGGATTGAATCAACGCTTCAGCTTCTTTTTTCTGGTCATCAGTGCCTTCGGCAACAATCTCTTCCAGAATATCTTTAGCGCCTTCGAGGTCTTCCATATCCATATAGGCACGAGCTAGATCAAGCTTAGTCTCTACTTCATCTGCTCCCTCTAACAGGTTTAACCCTGCCAGCTCGTCAAAATCTTCATCCACTGAGGCATCCTCTTCTACAGCACTTTCTTCCAGTACTATATCACCCTCTTCACTATTGAGTAGCGCATCCAACTCAGAATCTAAATCCGCTTCTAAATCATCAGAGATGGATGATTCCAAATCATCATCTTCCAGAACAACTTCATCATCAGAAGATACTGCTGCTGCGGCCGCAGCTCCGCCAACAGCGGCACCCGCTGCTACATCAGTAAGATCAAGATCAGAGCCTAAGTCATCCAGCATTGCATCTAGATCATCAGATGCAGCATCTGATTCACTGACCTCAAGCTCTGACTCCTCAACTTCTTCCATCTCAAGATCAGCAGCCATTGCCTGATCAATATCGTCATCAACCTGAGCAAGTAACTCATCAAAGCTTTCATCAGACTCAAGTGACTCTCCATCCAACTCGTCTTGGGTCTCAAGTTGACCCGGAAGACCGATATCACTAGGATCTGGATTCGCCGCGAGCATTGCTTCCAACGCATCATCAGTTACATCGCTTTCTGTAGCTACATCAGTAGAATCACCGGCAGACTCTTCTAGATCGCCCATATCCAGATCTTCAGCTAACAGCGCCTCCAGATCATCTGTAGCGTCAGTCTGAGTATCTTCTACAATTTCTTCAGCAGTAGGCTCTTCCTCTACCTCAGCTAGTAGATCATCAAGTTCATCAACTTCAGTTTCAGTCTCTGTTTGCTCAGCCGCATCGGTAAGCTCTTGAATATCTTCATCAGACACTGAATCAAGCAGATCATCCAAGCCTGATTCATCAAGCTCTTCAGGAACCGTATCTACTTCCATATCTACAGCTAGATCAGCTTCTAAGTCTGGGCCTTCCGCTTCATGATCAGCAACTTCTTCAGCAGTTACAAGGTCTGGCACTTCATCAACAACAAAGTCTAGATCACCATCCGATACAGCTTCCTCTGAGTCTTCAGCAGTTTCCTCAACCACCTCATCTGCAGCATCATCCAGATCGAATTCTAGGTCCGCATCATCAAGGCCTAAATCAATTTCGCCATCTTCTGTAGAATCAGTTTCTAGCGCCGCATCAAGATCTGCGTCATCGACTTCAGGTTCAATTTCGTCAATTTCACCCAAGATATCATCTAGAGCATCAGGCTCATCAGCATCCGCAACTTCAAGCTCATCGTCAGCATCATCTAGATCTGAAGGCTCTTCCAAAATTGCATCAAGCTCATCTGCTTCTGGCTCTTCTACTGCCGACTCAACCTCTTCGACATCATCGTCATCAAGACCCAAATCAAACTCATCGTCCTCTAACAACGCATCTAGATCGTCAGGCTCGTCCACTTCCACTGTCTGAAGAGCATCCCCAGCTCCATCTTCCTCAAGATCCAAATCCATATCGAGATCTAAATCATCAATATCATCCAAATCTTCTAGGTCATCAGCATCTGTAAGATCCAAATCAGCTTCATCTAAAAGATCATCTTCTGATCCTAAATCTAGATCTTCAACCTCATCAATTGCTTTGGTATCACTAGCTTCCTCTTCAGTTTCCGGCTGCTCTTCCGGTGCTTCTACCGTTTCCACTTCTTCAGAAGCATCTAACTCTTCCGGCACTTGAACTAGGGCATTTTCATCCTCTGTAGTTTCTTCATCCTTTTTACCGCGACGAAGGAAGAAGAATAAAGCACCTAGCAATGCAATTAATGCAGCACCAATACCCCCAAAAGTCGCAGGAGACTGTAGAACTTTATCAATGAGGCTTTTTTCTGGAGGTACAGGAGGTGGAGCGGCGGCAACTTCTGCCGCTTCAACTTTATTTTGTAAATTAGCTAATTGCTGGTCTTTTAGCTCAAGCATTTCCCGTAATTTAGATAATTCATACTGAATTGAATCTAACTTTTCATTAAGCTCAGCATTATCGCGAGTAATTTTATCTACATTCTCTAAAGACTGACTTAATCTATCCTCAAGCTCTTGGTTACGGTCTAACAAGGCTTGCTTTTCTGTATCCACGCTACCTTCAGGCTTTTCATCAGACTTTGTCTGCGTATCTTTTTCTTCGCCTTCTGCTTTTTCGCCTTCAGACTGGTCAGTTATTACACCTTCTTCAGGTTCGATTGAATCTTTTGGTGTAACAATTTTAAGTTCTGCTGATTTCTCATCTGTAGGATCAGGCTTTGGAACCTCATCGACAGAACTTGTCACGGGCTTCTTTTGAGAAACCTCCATAGGCGCAGTCGTTTTACTTTTATTTTTCCACTCAGACGTTTGACGTGCGAACTCACGGGTTGCTTCTTTAGAATTCAGCTGATTGATTTCTTCCATAGTTGGAAGATCCAATACTACTCCCGCTCTAAGTACATTAATGTTGCCATTAACAAATGCTTGGGGGTTCTTCTTCTGTAAAGCGATCATCATCTTCTTTACAGGAATACTTGAACTAGGACGATGCTTTATTGCTATTGCCCATAAAGTATCTTTCACATCAACATAAACTTGTGAAGCGCCAGTTTTCATTGTTCTAGGACTGTTTAAAGTTGAAGTCCTAGATTTTGAATTCACTAATGGAGCAGCAGAAGCTGGTGCATTGGCCGGCTGTACAGTTTTACGGACAGGAGTAGGATCATAGACCGGAGGATCTAGTAGCAGAGTATATTCACGGACTAAACGACCACTAGGCCAGTTAACTTCTACTAAGAAATTAAGGAAAGGCTCTTTGACAGGCCTATCCGAGCGCATTGTTATTACACCGGAACCATCAGGATTAACTTTTACCTGAAAGCTCACATCAGTCAAAAAGCGTGACTTTTCTAAACCAGCCAAAGCGAATTCGTCAATATTCGCCATTCTTGGCTGAATCTGCAAGGGGCCTAACTTTCTCACCTCTAGCAACTGAATTTCCGCATTTAACGGTTCATTCAATGCTGAGTGAATTTTAATTTCGCCCAAACCCAGCGCATTAGCGTTGGAGGCACTTATGATCCCTGCTACTGCAAGGCTGACGGCGAGTTTTCGCAACATCATCAGTTTCCTTGTTTCCCTACCCTCAAAACTCCGAGCAATTCAGAGGGTTGCGATTCTAAATCCTTCCACAGTATTGTTTATAAACCACTTACGGGTCAAGGAAATACAAACAACTGTTTGTATTTCCTCTTAAAATAACGATTTAAATATACTGTTGAATTAAAACCTCAGCTATTTGAATGCTATTTAGAGCAGCACCTTTACGCACATTATCGGCAACCACCCATAAATTTATAGCATTTTCACAAGATATATCTTCGCGAATGCGACTAATGAACACTTCATCGTTTTTAGCCGCATCAGTAACAGCAGTGGCATAACCACCCTCTTCCTGATTATCGACTACTTCCACACCAGAAGAATGCCCCAACAACTCTCGCACTTCTTCAGCACTAATTGGATCCCAGCACTCGATATGTACTGCAGCGCTATGACCAAAGAAAACGGGGACGCGTACGCAAGTTGGGTTGACCATGACACCTTCATCACCAAGGATTTTCTGCGTCTCCCAAACCATTTTCATCTCTTCGCGGGTATAGCCGTTATCTTGCAAAGCATCGATCTGCGGCAGCACGTTAAACGCAATCTGCTTAGGATAAACTTTATTCTCTGGTGTTTGCGCATTCAATAGCTTAGCAGTCTGACCTGCCAACTCTTCTACACCACTCTTACCGCTACCAGATACCGCCTGATAAGTTGCAACATTGATACGCTTAACGGAAGCATGACGATGAATTGGAGCAACCGCTAAAAGCATCTGAATTGTAGAACAGTTAGGATTGGCAATAATCCCTCTATTCGGATATTCAGCAACTGCTTCAGGATTTACCTCTGGTACTACTAGCGGGACATCATCGTCGTAACGGAAACACGATGTGTTATCGATAACGATACAACCCTGATCCGCAGCCATCTGCGCATACTCTTCTGAAACTGCTGCCCCAGCAGTGAAAAAGGCAATTTGAGCCTGAGAAAAATCAAAATTTTCTATCGCTTCGACTTTATAGTTTTTCTCATTGAACTGAATCTGCTTACCGGCACTGTCCTCACTTGCCACCAAATACAGATTCTCAACAGGAAATTCACGCTGTTCTAGAATTTCCAGAATTGCCTCACCTACCATGCCTGTTGCGCCAACAACAGCGACATTAAAACCTTGACTCACTTTCGTTTCTCCAAAAGCAAACCAGCCCGAACTAAGTCGGGCTGATTAATATTCTTAATTAAAGACTGATTTATTAGTCTTCTAACAGAATTCTCAGCATTCGGCGTAGCGGTTCAGCCGCACCCCATAATAACTGGTCACCGACGCTAAACGCGTTTAGGTATTCATCACCTAGATTCATCTTACGAAGACGACCTACAGGAACACTCAATGTGCCTGTAATTTTAGCTGGTGTAAGTTCCTGCGCAGTAATGTCACGCTCGTTAGGAATAACCTTAACCCAGTCATTTGCTTCTGCCAGCATTGACTCGATTTCATCCATAGGAACATTTTGCTTCAGCTTAATCGTGAATGCTTGGCTATGGCAACGCATTGCACCGATACGCACACAAGTACCATCAATCGGAATTGGACTATCACCCAAACCTAGAATTTTGTTAGTTTCAGCAAACGCCTTCCACTCTTCACGGCTCTGACCATTATCCAGCTTAGTATCGATCCAAGGGATCAAAGAACCCGCTAGCGGCACACCAAAGTTATCGACAGGCATCGCATCGCCACGAATAGTTTCTGCAACTTGACGATCAATATCCAAGATAGCAGACGCTGGGTTAGCAAGATCTGTAGCAACAGACTCTTTGATGATACCCATCTGAGAGATCAGCTCACGCATGTGACGCGCACCGCCACCTGATGCAGCCTGGTATGTCATAGAGGTCATCCACTCGATCTGACCCGCATTAAATAGACCACCCAAGCCCATCAACATCAGTGAAACTGTGCAGTTACCACCTACGAAAGTTTTGATGCCGTTAGAAAGACCGTCTTTGATCACATTCATGTTTACCGGATCAAGCACGATGATCGCACTGTCATCCATACGTAGAGAAGATGCAGCATCGATCCAGTAACCTTCCCAACCAGCAGCACGAAGGTCAGCGTAAACCTGTTTCGTGTAGTCACCGCCCTGACAGGAAATAATGGCATCCATCTGTTTTAGATCTTCAATAGATGTCGCATCTTTCAGCGCTGGAATATCTTTACCAATATCTGGACCAGCCTGACCTACCTGGGATGTGGTGAAGAAGACCGGTTCTTCGATATGATCGAAATCACGTTCTTCCATCATGCGTTGCATAAGCACGGAACCCACCATTCCACGCCAGCCAACAAAACCTACACGTTTCATTAAATTCACCAAATAATCAAATATAAACAACAAAGCCGGTACCGCCATCGATACCAGCTTTCGTATACTCCGAACGCATCAGAGTTGCTCAATTATGCATTATTTCTGCATTTGAGACTATCGCAATCTACCGAGACATCAGTAGATTACGACTATTTTTCTATTATTTATTGCAGAGCAGCAACCACTGCATCGCCCATCTCAGAAGTAGACACTTTAGTCATACCGTCTGACATGATGTCAGCTGTACGTAGATTCTGATCTAGAACCTTACTTACTGCCGCTTCGATACGATCTGCAGCTTCACCCGCATCTAGAGAGTAACGAAGCATCATTGCAGCAGACAAAATAGTCGCCAATGGGTTTGCAAGGCCTTGGCCTGCAATATCAGGTGCTGAACCGTGGCACGGTTCATACATACCTTTACCATTTTCATCTAGAGATGCAGATGGCAACATGCCAATGGAACCCGTCAACATTGCAGCAGCATCAGACAAGATATCGCCAAACATGTTCCCTGTTACTACAACATCAAACTGTTTAGGCGCACGCACCAACTGCATCGCAGCGTTATCTACGTACATGTGGCTTAGTTCAACTTCCGGATATTCTTTTGCAAGATCATCCATAATTTCACGCCATAGCACAGTTACTTCTAGCACGTTAGCTTTGTCTACAGAACATAGACGCTTGTCACGAGCCATTGCCGCTTCAAATGCAACACGACCAATACGACGGATCTCATTCTCATCGTAAACGTAAGTGTTATAGCCTTCGCGAACACCACCCTCTTTCTCACGGATACCACGTGGTTGACCGAAGTAGATACCACCCGTCAATTCACGAACGATCAAAATATCCAAACCAGATACAACCTCTGGCTTTAAGGTAGATGCGTGAGCAAGCTGCGGATAAAGAATTGCAGGACGCAAGTTACCAAACAGCTCTAGCTGAGAACGGATACCCAACAGACCTTTTTCTGGACGAATCTGGAAATCAGGATTCGTATCCCACTTAGGACCACCTACAGCACCCAGAAGGATCGCATCAGATGCTTTCGCAGCTTCAAGAGTTGCTTCTGGCAGAGGTACGCCAGCAGCATCAATTGCAGCACCACCAACGTCAGCTTCGCTGAACTCAAGACCTAGATTGTCTTGCTCGTTAACTAGCTCCAAAACGCGGCGCGCTTCTGTAACAATCTCAGGACCGATGCCGTCACCCGGCAAAATCAAAACATTTTTAGACATTCTTATAACCTTCCCGATTGCCTCATACAGAGGCTTTATCTAATTCTTAAATTCGATTACTTGATTGCATCAAACAACCAAGGAGCAGACTGACGGCGTTTATCTTCATAAGCCTTAATATCATCCGCATGCTGCAATGTAAGACCAATATCGTCTAAACCATTTAGCAAGCAGTGCTTACGGAAATCATCAATCTCAAAAACCATCTCTTCACCAGAAGGCGTCTTAACAATCTGATTCTCTAGATCAACGGTTAGCTCATAACCTTCAGTTGCGGCTACCTCTTTAAATAACTGATCAACCTGTTCTTCACTCAAAATGATTGGCAACAAACCATTCTTGAAGCAGTTGTTATAGAAAATCTCAGCAAAGCTTGGCGCGATAACAGAGCGAATACCAAAATCATCTAAAGCCCAAGGCGCGTGCTCACGACTAGAACCGCAACCGAAGTTTTCACGTGCCAACAGAACGCTTGTGCCTTTATAACGCGGCAAGTTCAAAACGAACTCCTCGTTTAATGGACGCCCCGTACACTCTTGGTCTGGCTGACCTTCATCTAGATAGCGCAGTTCATCAAACAAGTTCTTACCGAAACCAGAACGTTTGATGGATTTCAAAAACTGCTTTGGAATAATCATGTCGGTATCAACATTGGCACGATCCAATGGAGCTGCGATACCTGTGTGCAAAGTAAATTTGTTCATGTCGCTCTCCTGATACCTTACTTAATCAACTCACGTACATCGATAAAGTGACCCGTTACTGCAGCAGCTGCAGCCATAGCAGGACTTACCAGATGAGTACGACCACCGAAGCCCTGACGACCTTCGAAGTTACGGTTAGAAGTAGATGCACAGTGTTCACCATTACCCAATTTATCTGGATTCATGGCCAAACACATAGAACAACCAGGCTCACGCCATTCTAAACCTGCAGCAGTAAAGATCTTATCCAAGCCTTCTTTCTCAGCTTGCTCTTTTACCAAACCAGATCCCGGTACCACCAACGCTTGAATGATGTTGTCAGCCACTTTACGACCTTCAACTACTTTCGCAGCGTCACGTAGATCTTCAATACGGGAGTTTGTGCAAGAACCGATAAATACACGATCAAGTTTGATATCAGTAATATTCTGATCAGCATTCAAACCCATGTATTCAAGTGCACGATTGATGCCATCAATCTTAACCTGATCCGTTTCGTTAGCTGGGTTAGGTACTTGAGCAGATACACCAACAACCATCTCTGGAGATGTACCCCAAGTCACCTGAGGTTCAATATCAGCGCCGTTAATAACAACCACTTCGTCGAACTCAGCATCATCGTCAGACACTAGATCTTTCCATGCTGCAACTGCCATATCCCAATGCTCACCTTTAGGCGCAAATGGACGGCCTTCAACGTAATCCAGCGTAATCCGATCAACAGAAACCAAACCAACACGAGCGCCTGCTTCAATTGCCATGTTACAAACGGTCATACGACCTTCCATAGACATGTTACGGAAAACATCGCCTCCAAACTCAATCGCATAACCCGTTCCGCCTGCAGTACCGATCACACCAATCACATGCAACACAACATCTTTCGGCGTTACACCAAGGCCTAGTTCGCCATCAACGCGCACCAGCATGTTTTTCATTTTCTTAGTGATCAGGCACTGAGTTGCCAACACATGCTCAACTTCAGATGTACCAACACCATGTGCAAGCGCACCTAGAGCACCCAGCGTTGCTGTATGAGAATCACCACAAACAGCTGTCACACCAGGAAGAATTGCACCCTGTTCTGGCGCCATTACGTGAACAATACCTTGACGCTGATCGTTCATTTTAAATTCTAAAATACCAAACTCATCACAGTTGCTATCCAGCGTTTTCACCTGAATTTTAGAAACAGGGTCAACAATCTGATCAACACCACCAGAACGCTCAGTTGTAGGTACGTTGTGATCTGGAGTCGCGATGTTTGCATCGATACGCCAAGGCTGACGACCAGCCATACGAAGACCTTCAAAAGCCTGCGGAGAAGTTACTTCGTGCAGAACCTGACGGTCGATATAAATCAAAGAACTGCCGTCATCATTTGTGCGAACCAAGTGCGATTCGAACAACTTGTCATATAACGTTTTACCAGCCATGGAAGCTCACCTCACTTTATTCTTTTCATTCGCTCAACACTTCCAAAACTGCTGAGCCAACTAATTTATGCAGCAATCCTAGTGCACACTTAGCTACAACACAAATTCATATTTTTTATGCTTTAGATTCCAAATAGGAATACAATAACAATTCGGAAGGTTACTGTATTAAAGAAAGAGTTACAGGAAAGAAATTTATGGATACCAATACACTGCAAGCATTCTTGGCTGTAGCTGCTACAGGTTCATTTTCCAAGGCTGCAGACCAACTCTTTCTTACCCAATCAGCTATCAGCAAGCGCGTGGCATTATTAGAGGACCAGTTGAACAGTAAACTGTTTGATCGGATTGGCCGCACCGTGACAATGACGGAAGCAGGCACCGCCCTATTACCTAGAGCTAAAGATATTCTGCTGCAATTGGATGATGCAAAAAGGCTCATTAGCAATCTGAATGCAGGCGAAATCACAGGTAATTTCAAACTGGCAGCAAGCCACCATATTAGCTTGCACAGACTACCGCCTTTATTAAAGCAGTATGCTGAAGCCTGCCCAAAGGTAGAACTCGATCTTGAATTTGCCGAATCAGAGATCGCCTATGAGGGCGTCCTTAAAGGCGACCTAGAACTCGCATTAATCACTTTGTCTCCTGAGCCCGATGCTTCTATTCATTCGGAGATTATCTGGGATGATGTACTTAGATATGTCGTAGCGAAAGATCACCCATTAGCAGATTGCAATACGATCAGTCTTGAGCAGCTCAATCAGGTCAACGCAATTTTGCCCGGCAGCAATACATTTACTCGAAGCCTAGTAGAAAAACTATTCCAGCAGCACTCACTCGAACTGAATGTAAGCATGTCGACAAACTACCTCGATACAATTCGAATGATGGTCAGCATTGGCCTCGGCTGGAGCCTCTTGCCCGATAGTTTAGTAAATGATGATTTATGTGTCCTTGATGTAACAGATTCAGAACCCGTTCATCGAAATCTTGGGATTATCTACCACCGCAATCGCACCTTATCGAACGCCGCAAACTATTTAGTAGAAATGCTTAGGAATGAGCGATAAGCGGATGTAAGCAAAAGCCAGTTGTAATAAGATAGTTTTCATCGAGTAAAAATCGGAGAGTTGGCTGATGGAAAATAACGGCTTATCAATCGAAGCCTTGTTAGATGCCCAGAAAGAGTATTGGAAAAAAATCACTTCCGGTGCAGAAATGCCTCAACCACAGGAATGGGCGGAGCTTTTTAGCAAAAGCCAAGAAACGCTCAAACAAGAAGCGCCTGAGCAATTTGCTCAAATGCTCGACATCCTCGGCGCTCAATCTAAGAATTTTACTCAATACGGCGAAGAGCTATTAAACCAGTACCGCAACGGTGGAGAACAACACCTCAATCAAGCAGTACATGAGTTTCAGAAGTACATGCAAAAGCAGACTGCCGATGCACTGATGCAACAATGGCAGCTGCCAGAACAGTTCGCTTCTTTATTTAAGACCCACAGCTTTCGCGACGACCTTCTCTTCGAAAACCCATTTTCCAGTGGTATGAAGAGCCTTTTAGAAACTCCTATCATTGGTACAAACCGCGAAACTCAGCAACAAATACGAGAAGCGACAAAGCTAACCATTGAATATCAAGAAGCACTGCAAGAGTATATTGAGCATTACAGTTCTATCAATCAGAACGCATCAACACAGATGCTTAATAAGCTGACGGATGCGGGTGATGAGGTATCAACACTGCAACAACTTCATGATATCTGGGTAGATGCCTATGAATCAGCGTACTCAGACACAGTTTTCACCGACGATTACCAACGCTCTCATGGCCGCATTAGTAATGCATTAATGCAGATGCGGAAGTTTGCTCAAGATGTTCGAGATGTGCATTTTCAATCGGTGGGTTTAGCGACTAGAAAAGGCCTAGACACAGCCTTACAGAGACAGCATCAGCTACGCAAAGAAATGCGTGTTAATCGCCGAGAAATGCTTGCAATGCAGCAAGAGATAACGGCATTAAAAGAACAAGCAACTGCCGACCTGATCTCCGAACTGAAGAAAGAGATCTCAGCTCTTAAGAAAGAAGTCACCGCTTTGAAAAAACAAGCTAAGGGGACTAAATGATGAACGGCTTTAATCTTGACCCTAGTGTTGTCTCTCAGGAACTTTTTGAATTTAATCGCAAGCTTCTCAAAAGCTACAATACGCTTTCGCAGCTAAAAGAAGTTGATGTCGACTCCACGCCTTATGACGTAATTTATACAGAAGATAAACTTCGTTTACGCTACTACCAAAGCCAGGGTGAGAAGCGTTGCTCTACCCCACTATTGATCTGTTATGCACTGGTTAATCGCCCTTACATGATTGACCTAGAAGCCAAACGCTCAATGCTTCAGCGTCTATTAGAGCTGGGGTTAGATGTTTACCTAATCGATTGGGGCTATCCAGATGCTGCTGATCGGTATCTTGATCTTGATGATTACATCAATGAGTACCTCAATAACTGTGTAGCAGCTACATGCGAACACGCAGGCTCCGATCAAACTAACCTTCTAGGCATATGCCAAGGCGGCACATTTAGCCTGTGCTATACAGCTTTAAATCCAGAGAAGATCAAAAACTTGATCACTATGGTGACACCGGTCGATTTTCAGACCGAAGATAACCTTCTCTATCATTTAGCAAAATATGTTGACGCTGATCTAGCCGTTGAAACCTATGGCAATATTCCAGGCAGCATGCTGAATGATTCCTATAATTCGTTAATGCCGATGCGTTTAGGCGTACAGAAAAACTTGGGTATGCCTAACCAGTTAGAAAATCGTGAAAGCGCCCTAAGCTTTTTACGAATGGAAAAGTGGATTTACGATAGCCCTGATCAAGCAGGCGAGGCCTTCCGCCAATTTATTACTCAGTTTTTTCAGCAAAACAAGTTGATAAAAGGTGAAGCGATGATCGGCGATAAACAAGTCAACCTAGGCAACATCAAGCAACCAGTCCTCAATGTATTTGGCAGCTTCGATCATTTAGTACCACCTAAAGCCTCTACAGCATTAGCCGAGCATGTAAAAACCAATGATTACACAGAGCTGGAAGTAAAAGGTGGGCACATCGGTGTTTTCGTTTCTGGGAAATCACAAACCCAAGTAGCACCTGCTATCGTAGATTGGCTATCAGAACGGGACTAATCCCCCGTTCTCTCCTATTCCCCACTTTTTTGCCTGTATTAGTAATTTTCACCTCATTAAGCGTGATTTTTTTCTTTCTCAGAAAGAAATTGTCGACTAAAATCCGCGTCAAAATATAGTAGTCCTCACTTGGAGCTAACCACCTTGGCGACTAATGACAAAATTAAGCTACAGGGCTTTAACAATCTAACTAAAAGTTTGAGTTTCTGTATCTATGACGTCTGCTATGCGCAAACACCCGAGCAAAAAGCGGAATACATCGAGTACATCGATGAACAATATAGTGCCGATCGTTTAACAGAAATTTTAAGCGAATGTTGTGACATTATTGGTGCAAATATTTTAAATGTTGCACGACAAGATTATGACCCGCAAGGGGCTAGCGTTACGATTCTAGTTGCTGAGGAACCAATTAAAGATTCGGAAGCTGTAGATACTACAGAAAAGCCAGGCCCTATGCCGGATTCTGTTGTAGCTCACTTAGATAAGAGCCATATCTGTGTACACACCTATCCAGAAGCTCACCCCGATGATGGTATTTGCACCTTCCGTGCAGATATCGAAGTGTCGACGTGTGGCATCATCTCGCCACTAAAAGCGCTGAACTACCTTATTCACCGTCTGGAATCAGATATCGTGACGGTTGATTATCGTGTTCGCGGATTTACTCGCGATATTCATGGCATCAAGCACTATATCGACCATGATATTAACTCTATTCAGAATTTCTTCACAACCGATATTCATGATCAATATCAGATGCTTGATGTGAATGTTTATCAGGAAAATATCTTCCACACAAAAATGATGCTGAAAGATGTAGATTTGAATACTTATCTATTTGGAACCACAAAAGAGGAACTTCCAGAATCAGAAGTTCAACAGATAACCGAGCGTTTATCTAAAGAGATGAATGAAATTTTTTATGGCCGCAATATGCCAGATATGAAGTAATATTCATTCAAAATAAAAAAGGCCGCTTAGCGGCCTTTTTTTATTACTTATCTTTCTGTGCTTCAGATGTCGGTGATTGCTGCGTTTGATGCTCAGGCCCTTCACCTGGCTTGAACATTCCCCACATTTGCATATTTTGATCCGCGATGCGGTTCATCATAGTTAGTGGATTCGCTGCACCCATCATCGTTTGCATTTGATCTCGAATTCGATCTTGATGCTCAAGGAAGGAAGCAATACTTTGCTCTAGGTACTGACTCATCATGCCCTGCATACTGTCACCATAGAAACGGATCAATTGTTGCAATACTTGATTGGTCAATAAAGTGCCATGCCCTTGTGCTTCTTGCTCACTAATGATCTGCAACAAAATATTTCTTGTTAGATCATTCCCAGTTTTCGAATCTTCAACTTTAAAGGCTTCACCATTGAGTACCAATTGCTTAACATCATCTAACGTGACGTAACAGCTTCGCGAGGTATCGTACAAACGGCGATTTGTATATTTTCTTAGAATACGCAATGTACTTTTCTCTCTCGTATCATTCCCTTGGTTTTAACTGATCACTTCACCTTGATCAGTCTTTTTTATTATCAGAGCTGCCATAGCCCGAGGTCATAAGACCCATCATTATTTTTTGCAGTGCTTCCATAGAACCGAGGCCACTGTTTAGGTAAGGTTTGAACAACGTCAATGGATCATACCCTTCCGCACCAGCATCCATCTGTTCAGTGATCTTATCCATCATATCTTGCTGAAATTTCTGCACATCTGGCAAACCCAGAACTTTACGCAGTTCTTCCGGCGACATATCAATATCGATTTTGAACTTCACACCCCGACTCCTTAAGCAAGCAGAATAATACCCTAATCCTATAGTAAAAATTCGGCGGTGCAAAATTTTCAAATCAATACTTTTGCTGCGCTTTTCCACGAAAATAGTTTTTAGATGCCAGAAGTTAGCCTCTTAAGCTCTCTTAACAAACCAGAAGTACATCATAATTATGTAAGACAAAGACACAACGAAACACTGACAAACCACTTAAACTTCATTAGTACAGTTTAGCCCCCCCCATAGATAGCGGTCTTGAAAGGTTTTCTAAACTTGGACATAGACTTACTGATAGAAATAACCAAGAACGGTTAAAGGCTAAGACAGATTTTTTATTCAAAATGATTAGCTGAAGACTGTTTATATTAAGTTTTTTAGCAAAGAGAAACGTAAGCCTAAAGAATAATAAGAAGTCAGTAACATAGACCTTTTATCAAATTAGGAATTTTTCCTAATTTTTACCTGCTGTTATCTTAGTATTATTGTGCGCATAAACAAGGCCAATAATATACGCATTGCTTATGCCTAATCATGGATGTATTCAGGCTTAAAATTGACTCTTATTACAAGGATAGTAATAGATGCCTCACAGCACTCTAAACTTAATCAAAGATCTGGATAACTTAAAAATCGTTTACTACTGGACATGCCCCAATCAAGGTAAAGTCAGCCCAAACCTCCCTACCCTACTTCATGCTAGTGAATGGTTCATTTCACATAACACTGCCAAATACACAGGCATTGAAAGACGCAAAACTATGGTTGATCGTCGAAGACTGGAATCTGCAGCGATCACAGCAGAAATGGATCTAGTTTATTCTCGACGCTTAAAGCCAGAAGGCCGCCGTATCACTGATAAAGAACTGACCATTAACTTAGATCTGACTCAAGAAAAACTCAATGAATTAAAACAAGACATCCTCAACTAAGCTCATAAAAACAATTAAGAATCATTATCTTATGCAAATTAACTGTTTGAATCTAAACAGTAATACCTTTGTAGTATTTTTAAAAAATTGGAATTACCTTTCTATAGTACATAAGCACTTTTCGCCCACTATAGAGTTGCTTAAAGCCTATATAAACATATAGTTATGTAGAATTTTAGGCTCCTTGCCTTAGATAACTCAAAGCATTTACTTTGGCCTAGCCCATTGAGGTAGTTCGCATGCCATCATTTTTTCGACACGCGTCGATTGTTAACCAACTAGCCACAATTGTTTTATTGATCGTATTTGCCGTATTTACGGCTTTATCTATTTTTGTCAATCATGAAGTAGACAAAGGCTTCATAAAAAATGTCGAGCATTCACTTGACCAACAAGTTGATCAATTAGCTCAAAACATCGACTTTTTTAATGAGACCTTAAAACAGCAAACGAATCAGATTGCCGATGTTTTTATCCAGATGTTTCCCGGCGATATGCTTATCGACGAACTAAACCAAGTTGAAGTTGGTGAATTTACGGTTCCTACGCTTCTGCATGATTACGAAACTGTCACACGAAATTTCTCAAAACCTGATCAATTCACAAATATGACAGGCGGCACCGCAACCATCTTTATGCGTGTTAAAGATGATTTTTTACGTGTAAGTACATCTCTACGTAAAACAGACGGCAGTCGAGCTTTTGGCACAATGCTTGGCAAGAAACACCCTGGTTATCAAAAGCTAATTAATGGCGAAGAATATAGCGGTCCTGCACACCTATTTGGTCGCGACTATATGACCAAATATATTCCGTTTAAAGATACCCAAGGTAAGGTCATCGGTATTCTATACGTAGGCTTTGATTACACTGAGCGACTAGCCGCCTTACAAAAAACAATATCCGATCTAAAAATTGGTGAAACCGGTTTTGCCTACATCGTCAATTTGAAACAAGGTCCTCAGTTTGGTCAGTTGCTTTTACATCCATTCGCGAAAGGCAAAAATCTTACAGAGGTATCGGAAAGCGGCAACACCTTGCTTAATACAATCAGCAGTAACGACCACGGATTCACTCATATCCCTTTCACTCATGAAGATGGCAACATCAAAGACAAGTTGATTGCTTATTCTCAGGTTTCCAGCTTCAACTGGGCAATCGTTGCAGGAGCTGCAACTGAAGAGTTTCTGACTGAAAGTGAGAAGCTGCGTGTTGAGATGATACTTCTGTCCGTATTTTGCGCACTTCTGATTGCCGGTCTTCTATTCTTCACATTGAAAGTAAAACTGCAGCCGATCGATACAATTTGTAATTATATGCAAGCGATTGGACAGGGCGACCTCACTACACGCATCGACACCGACATGGGCGACGATGAAAACACCCATAACGAGATACATAAGCTAAGTCGCAGCGCTAAAAAAACCATTGCTGGGCTTCGCAAAGTAACAGGTGAATTGAATACAACTATGCACACTATCCAAAATCATTTGGGTACAGTTTCATCAGGCATTGATCGTCTAAATATTGATATAAACCGCCAACAACAAGAAACTGAGATGGTGGCTGCTGCTATTTCTGAAATGACATCAACGTCTGAAGAAGTAGCAAGAAATGCAGCCACGACCGCAGAACAAACTCAGCGTGCAAACAGTGAAGCGAGTCACGGTGATGAACTTGTACAAGAAGTCGTGGGCTCGATTCAGGGCATCTCTTGTGAAGTCAATGAACTCACTAACATGATTGAACAGGTAGAAGAAAACAGTAATGCTATTGGCACAGTAATGGATGTAATCCAAAACATTGCCGAACAAACTAATCTACTTGCACTTAACGCTGCGATTGAAGCTGCTCGCGCAGGCGAAGCAGGCCGAGGTTTCTCGGTTGTAGCGGATGAAGTTCGAAACCTTGCCCAACAAACAGCCACTTCAACGACAGAGATCAGAGAGATGATCGAACGCTTGCAGGGCAATACTCGCAATGCTGTAGATCGTATGGAGCAGAGCAATACTAAGGTTCAAAACAGTGTAGAGATGACTAGCCAAGCAGGACATGCTCTAACATCGATAACCGACTCAGTCGCAAATATCTCTGATGCAAGTGCTCAAATAGCCTCCGCAGCTGAAGAGCAAACTTCGGTTAGTGAAGATATTAGCCGCAATGTAGAGAGTATCAGTACGATTGCCCAAGAAACCGCAAATTCTAGCCAACAAATGAATGCCGCTATAAACGAGCTAGGCAATGCTGGTCAAGAACTAAAACGCGTGATCGCACTATTTAAAGTGTAACTTAGCTGTTTAAACTAAAAAGGGAGCTGAATTCAGCTCCCTTTTTATTTTCGGTTCAAACTCTAACGACTATTCCCACCGCACCTCAGACGTGAACATATACCCTGCCCCATAAACCGTTTTGATAAACGCTGGTTGCTGAGGGTCTTCTTCTATCTTCTTACGTAACCTCGACATTCTTACATCGATGCTCCGATCATAAGGCACGCAATTTTCACCTAAGAGCTGATCACGCGATAGGATTTGGAAAGGATGCTTTAGCAACGCTAGCAACATATCACCCTCAGCCCGACTTAAAGATTCAGCAGGCTTATGCGCATGCTTTAGACTCAATGAATCTGGCTGATAGATCCACTGTCCAAAACGCGCTTTTGTTGGACTATCTATCAATAAATTTTTCTTTTTACGTATGCGACGCAATAGGCTCTGAACCCGAGCTACTAGTTCTCTAGGTTCAAATGGCTTAGTAATATAGTCATCAGCGCCAAATTCTAAACCTAGGATTCTGTCTGTCAGTCCATCTCGACCAGACACAATGATAACCCCTACTTCATCTTCATCGAGCTGCTTAACTAACTCCATCCCATCCATATCAGGAAGGTTAAGGTCTACTATGCAGATATCTGGTTTCGCCCAACCAATTTCCACAAGGGCTGCTTCTCCGGTTGTAAATGGTTTAGCTTGGTAGCGGAAGCTCTGTAGGGTTGTACAAATAAGTTTGCCTAAATCTTCTTCATCTTCAATTACATAGATCACTGGGGTGCTGACATCTGTCATCATCTGCTCTCCTGATTATGCTCTGTTAGGCAAGGCACTATTTTTCTTTCTAAGGTTTCTGCATCGAACGGTTTTTGAATCAAGCTATATTCAAACTCAAGTTTGGATGGCTGCTCACTGTAACCGGTCATGATCACAACAAAAGCCTTAGGGAAAATCATATTCACTGCGGTCGCGACATCATAACCTGACGCTGCTCCCGGCATCACCACATCACTTACAACGCCGGCCAGATCAGATAAACCAGTCAACATAGCTAAGGCCTCATCACCACTAGCCGCTTCAACCACGGAAAAGCCCATTGACCTTAATTGCCCACGAACCAACTGACGCACATCGGCATCGTCCTCAACTAATAAGATAAGAGAACTTTCAGTGATCTCCGACCGATCGATCCCCTCAACTATTTTTGTGGTTTGGGTTGCCCGCGGGCTCTGTTGCTCCATCGCACCTAACAACAGATCAATTCTCGCGCCTACTTGACCATGATGGTAATGAGCGCGATTTTGAATTCTGAAATAACCCTTAGATTGTTTTACAAACCCGTAAACCATACTCAAACCTAAGCCTGATCCCGCCCCCGTGCCTTTGGTAGTAAAAAATGGTTCACAAGCTTTATCTAGGGCTTCGTCACTAAAGCCTTCACCGGTATCAATCACGCTGAGTAATACGTAATCACCTGGAACTACCTCTTCGTCCCACGAAGCTTGCTGAACTTCTCTGCTATCCGAACTAACCGCTGATACCATTAAGCACAACTCTCCACCCTTAGGCATTGCATCAGCCGAGTTAAGTGCTAAATTTACCAAGGCATCTTCCATTTGAGCACTATCAACATAAACAGCAGGCAGGTTTGGTTTAATTTGAGTTCTTAGCTGAATATTTTCGGGCAGAGGTGCAGCCAATAGGCCGACTAAATCGTTGATAAGCTGTTCAGGTTGCACATAGCTAGGCTTAAGCGGCTGACGTCGCGAGAACGCTAACAAACGTTTCGTCATATCCGCCCCTCTTCGAGTCGCTCTTACTGCTGGCGTGAGATGTTGTTGCAGATGCTTAGGTAGATCGTGTTTTCCTTGTAGCTCGAGAAGATTACCAAGAATGATCGTAAGCAGGTTATTAAAATCATGGGCTAAACCACCCGACATCTGCCCAACCGCTTTCATCTTGCTCGCCTCCGCCATACGCTGCTCTACTTCACGCTCATGGGTAATATCGATAGAGAGAGTTAACATCCCTTCGACTTCTTTGCGTACGTTATAAAATGGAAGAACGGTACGACGAGTTAAAATATCTTTACCGTGATCATTCAACCGATATTCATACACCGGCGTTTCACCCAGCATAGCTTTCTCAATATAAGGCTGAAGAGCCTGATTCATCTCTTCACCGACCACGTCTTTGAAAGATTTACCAACAATCCCCTCTTTGGTCTGGTCAAACATCTCTCGGTACTGTCGGTTTGCAAACACATAACGCAGTTGGTTATCGAGGTAAGCCACCTGAGCCGGTAATGCATCTAAAATCAAACGCTGCCGGGTCTCTACTGCACGCAGTTCATCTTGCGTAGTTTGCAGGGAGTTAACCGCTTCCAATAAACGACTATTTGATTCTGACAGTTCTTTGGTGCGTTCATTCACGCGGCTATTTAGGTTGTTAATATTCCCCCGTAAGCGATCAACCATGTAGTCAAATGATTCCGCCAAGATACCTAGCTCATCATTCCGAGAGATACCGGTTTTCGCAGAAAGATCGCCACGGCTGATCTTATAAGCGGTCTGCGATAAAGATTTAATGGGAGAAGTTAGCCACTCAGCAAAGATAAACACAGCAACAATGGATGCCAACAAACCAAAAAAGCCCATGGCCATAATCCGCTGACTAATTTGAACGGAGCTTGCTTTTAAATCGTCCAGATACACCGACGAGCTGATATACCAATCAAACCCTGATAAGTGTCTTACCAACGAGAGCTTTTCGTATTCATAATGCCCTGGATCATCGGGTCTATCCCATTTGTAATACAGTTCTTTACCTGTATCTGACACAGCCATCAGATCTTGATAGATAGGTTGTCCTGTAACTGGATTTAACTGCGTTTTAAAGTTGATCCCATGAATATTGCGATTGGGATGAAATAGCATATTCCCTTGCGAATCGAACACGTAGAGATAGCCATTCTGCGCAATTTTAATATCTTTCAGCGCTCGATTTATCTCTGCTATCGCCCGCTCTTTCTGCGCGGCAACCTCGCGCTGAATATCATCAATATAAACTCCGGCCCCCATCACAAAGCCCCAATCTGGGTAATGCTTTACATAGGAATATTTATCGATCGCTTCAGTTTCGTTAAGACGGTTCCATTTGTATTTATAAAAACCAGTACCGTCGGTTAAAGCGAGAGAGAGAATGCCAGGAATAATCAGATTGCCATCAGTATCTTTTACATCCGACATATTTTGCTGATGATAAGCATCATCAGGGTGAGAGATCAGGTTAGCGTCATAATCTGAGATCCAAATATAATCGCCATTACCAAATTGAAACTTACGCAGATCTGTAAATACCTTTTCCCATATTTCCGCGTCGCTTAACCCACTTTGCCTACCATCACGCAGCGCAAGATTGATGTGGTTTTCAGCTATATCCAGCACAGACCCCAAACGCTGCTCATGAGATTTAAGGGTGTTATCTACGTAACGCTCCGTCCCTGCATACATCCGATTAGCAAGGTCATAAACGATGTTCAAAACCTGACGGTTGGAATTCAATTCAAGATTGAAAACATTCTGTTTAATCAAAGGAACGGTAAAGAAATAAATTGCGGCAAAAATGCTACCGATTAGCGCCAATAGCATTAAGAACAAGCGAATAGTAATAGGTGAACGGCGATACATCGAATCTACTATCTCGTTGATGTTACAAACACAACTCCTCTTCCATGAGAGATAACTTACTAATAAACCAGTATTTCTCTATACCGAATGTAACACAAACCGAGATTGCAACGGCGACTTGTTACATTTCGTTAGATTACAAAAATAGTTAAGCAAACTTTCTCCATTAATCTGGCTGCCACATAAAAACAAAAATCGAGAATTATCTATCTGAAGCTGTAGCGGACAAGGTAATTCAAGGAAAAGAGTAGCGCCACGATGACTCAGCCTAAGCAAGACTTCATTCTGGAAACTCGGGATCTGACCAAAGCGTTTAAAGGCTTTACTGCGGTTGATGATGTCAATCTAAAGATCCAACGAGGACACATTCACGCCCTTATCGGCCCTAACGGCGCAGGTAAGACCACTGTATTCAATTTGCTGACCAAATTTTTGCAACCAACGACCGGTCAGATCTTGTTTAACAATGAAGATATCACCTCGATGCAATCTGCAGCGATAGCACGCAAAGGGGTTGTCCGTTCATTCCAAATCTCTGCTGTTTTTCCTCACTTAACGGTTCTAGAAAACGTTCGTATTGCCCTACAACGTAAAGAAGGTAACAGCTTTCACTTTTGGCGTTCTGAAAAAATTCTTAACCATTTAAATGCGCGCGCTTTAGAGCTTCTCGAATCTGTAGGTTTAGAGAGTTTTGCCAACAGCGTTACCGTTGACCTGCCTTATGGCCGCAAGCGTGCGCTAGAGATCGCAACCACCTTAGCCTTAGAACCTGAACTCATGCTGCTTGATGAACCAACACAAGGCATGGGGCACGAAGATGTAGATGTAGTGACCGACCTAATCAAAAAGGTCTCTGCCAATCGCACAATCCTAATGGTTGAACACAACTTACATGTAGTTTCCAAACTTGCTGATCGCATCACCGTACTGCAACGAGGCGCTATTTTGACTGAAGGCGACTACGACACCGTTTCCGCAGATCCACGCGTGCGTGAAGCTTACATGGGTACTGCAGCCGAAGAAGTTGAAGCTGAACAAGCAAAACAAGAAGCGGAGGCTGTGGTATGAATCAGGCCGTTAACTTACAGACCAAACACGAAGCCGTTCACGGTAATCAGCGCGAAAAACTTCGTATTAATAATCTACACGCCTTTTATGGCGAGTCGCACATTCTCCATGGCATCGACCTAACGGTTAACCAAGGTGAATTGGTAACCCTATTGGGCCGTAACGGTTCCGGTCGTTCAACCACCCTAAAAGCCATCATGAATATGGTCGGCAAACGTACCGGCAACATTGTGGTCAATGGCGAGGAAACTATGTCCTTGCCTGCTCATAAGATTGCCCGTTTAGGCCTCGGCTTTTGCCCCGAAGAGCGCGGTATTTTCTCCAGCCTTAATGTTGAAGAAAACCTAATGCTACCACCTCAAGTGCGCTCTGACGGCATGAGTGTGGAAGAGATCTACGAAATATTCCCAAACCTTTACGAACGTAGAACCAGTCAAGGCACACGTTTATCTGGTGGTGAGCAACAGATGCTTGCCCTAGGAAGAATTTTGCGTACTGGCGCAAACATCCTATTGCTGGATGAAATTACTGAGGGCCTCGCCCCCGTCATTGTGCAGAAACTGGGCGAGGTTCTTAGTCTCCTCAAAGAGAGAGGATTAACCATTCTGCTAGTCGAGCAAAACTTCCGCTTTGCAGCCCCTATTGCTGACCGTCACTACGTGATGGAGCACGGCCACATCGTGGAAGAAGTTCATGCCCATGAGCTCGAAGCTAAAACAGATTTATTGAATACCTACCTCGGTGTTTAAGCAGTTAAAGAATAAAAACAACATAGATACGACCTTTGAGTAGAAGGTACGGCAACTGGAGCGAGTCAATGAAGACATTTAAAAAATCACTAATCTCAGCAGTTATTACAGGCGCAGTGGCAACAGCAGTTTCAGGTGCTGCACTGGCAGAATCTGACGGCAAAATTAAGCTGGGCATTTTGGCAGATATGGGTGGTACTTATGCCGACATTTGTGGTCAAGGCTGTGTAACCGCAGCAGAGATGGCGATTGAAGATTTTGGTGGTAAGGCACTTGGACAAGAGATCGAACTAGTTACAGCTGACTCACAGCTAAAACCAGATATCGCCTCTTCTATTGCGCGTAAGTGGGTAGAAGCCGAAGACGTTGATGCAATCGGTGGTTTAGTTTCTTCTGCGGTATCTGGCGCAGTATCGAAAGTTAACCTGAATGCTAAAAAGCTAACACTGATTTCTGGCTCAGCATCCAACACGTTCACAACTAAGAGCTGTAACCCTTACAACGTTCACTGGACTTACAACGTTGTTGCCCTAGCAAACGGCACTGTAAAACCTATGGTTCAATCCGGTAAGAAGAAATGGTTCTTCATCACAGCTGACTACAGTTTTGGTCACGCTCTAGAAGGTGTTGCATCCAAGGTCATCAAAGAAAACGGCGGTGAAGTTGTTGGCACTATCCGCGCTCCTCTAGGCACTACAGACTTCTCTTCTTATGTTCTTCAGGCTCAAGCTTCTGGTGCGGACGTAGTTGCTCTAGCGAATGCCGGTAACGACACAGTAAATGCGCTGAAAACTGCCACTGAATTTGGTCTAACGCAAGAGATGGATGTTGCGGGCCTATTAGTATTCACACCAAACGCTCAAGCAATGGATGCAGATGTTGCTGGCGGTATGCGCTTAACGTCTGGATTCTACTGGGACATGGATGAGAAAACGCGTCAGTGGAGTCAACGTTTCGAAGAGCGTCACGGCGCTATTCCAAGCATGATTCACGCAGGTGTTTACTCTGTAACAACTCACTACCTTAATGCAGTTAAAGCGGTAGGCAGTGATAACGCAGAAGCGATCGCTAAGAAGATGAAAGAGACAAAACCTGAAGACTTCTTCGCACGTAATGCAACTCTACGTCCAGACGGCCGTATGGTACACGACATGCTGTATGTAGAGATCAAGAAAGCAGCCGAGCGTAAAGATCAAAACGACATCTACAAAGTACTGAAGGTTATTCCAGCAGATGAGGCTTACAGCCCAATGCTACCGCAGTGCAACTTCTCATAAGAAAAACGCGTGGTGGCAAATGCTATTTGGCTTTGCCATCACCCCTGCTCCATACATCCCTATTGGATGACTACAGGTAGATGATTGTTATGTTTGATATTAACCTCTTTGCCCTATTTGGCCAGTTATTGGTTGGGTTGATCAACGGCTCATTCTACGCCTTGCTTAGCCTCGGACTGGCCATTATCTTCGGTCTGCTGAAGATAATTAACTTCGCGCAAGGTGCACTCTATATGCTGGGTGCATTTATCGCTTTTCTTGCCCTGAAATATATGGGCATAAACTACTGGGTGGCTTTGATCCTTGTACCGATCTGCATTGGCGCGATCGGCATATTGATGGAACGCTTCCTTATCCGCCCTATCGCTAATGAAGATCACCTCTATAGCCTACTGTTAACGTTCGGCTTAGCCTTGATTATACAGGGTGCTTTTACCCATATGTTTGGCTCTTCTGGCATGTCATACGCCATTCCCGAAGAACTAAAAGGCGGTAACCGTCTGCCATTTATGTATCTGCCGAATTATCGGGCTTGGATCATTATCGCTTCTATCATTGTCTGCGCTGGCACTTGGTGGATGATCGAAAAAACCAAGCTAGGTGCTTACCTTCGCGCAGGCACAGAGAACCCACAATTGATGCAAGCCTTTGGTATCAACGTGCCATTGATCGTTACTTTGACCTTTGGTTTCGGCGTTGCTTTAGCAGGCTTTGCCGGTGTCATGGCTGCTCCAGTCTATTCTGTATCTCCTGATATGGGCTCAAACATCTTAATCGTGGTGTTTGCCATCGTGGTTATCGGTGGAATGGGTTCTATCGGTGGAGCCATCCTCACGGGCCTTGGTATGGGGATCGTGGAAGGTCTAACCAAATATTTTTATCCCGAAGCCTCTACCACCATTATCTTCTTGGTGATGGTTATTGTGCTGCTACTCAAGCCAGCCGGTTTATTCGGTAAAGAAGCTTAGGAGATCGGTATGAATAATCAAAAACTAAACATTGCACTGCTGGCTCTAGCGTTGATCGCACCAGCAGCTCTTTACCCTGTTTTCCTAGCTAAAGTTCTGTGCTTTGCACTATTTGCCTGCGCATTTAACTTATTGCTTGGATTTGTGGGCTTACTTTCCTTTGGTCATGCGGCGTTCTTAGGAACGGGTGGATACATCACCGGTTACCTCATGATCAATAGCGGTATTACACCTGAACTTGCCATTCTTGCAGGTACTGTTGCCGGCGGCTTATTAGGTGCGATTTTTGGCAAGCTTGCGGTTAAGCGTGAAGGCATCTACTTCGCCATGGTGACCTTGGCTTTGGCACAGTTAGTGTTCTTCCTCTACCTACAAGCGCCATTTACTAATGGAGAAGATGGTATGCAAGGTGTGCCTCGTGGGGAGCTGTTTGGGCTACTAGACCTAAGCGATAACTACACCATGTATTACTTTGTGCTGGCCATATTTGTATTCGGTTATTGGATGATCAACCGCACCATTCATTCACCATTTGGCCAAGTATTAAAAGCAATTCGAGATAACGAAGCCCGCGCAACTTCATTGGGTTACGACGTTAATCGTTACAAATGGATTGCCTTCATCATCTCATCTGCTTTAGCAGCACTTGCTGGCTCGACCAAAACGCTGGTTTTCCAATTGGCATCGTTAACCGATGTTCATTGGCACATGTCAGGCGAAGTCATCCTTATGACCCTTGTTGGCGGGGTGGGCACGATCTTCGGCCCTGTCTTGGGTGCAGGCTTTATCGTCAGCATGCAGAACTACCTCTCTGGTGGCGAGATGGGTAACTACATTCACATCATTATGGGCGCTGTTTTTGTGGTTTGCGTTTTGAGCTTCCGCAGCGGAATAGTCGGCCAATTTATCAAATTTAAACGTAATAACTTTAGCTAAGCGCAAAACTGAGCGTTAGCGGTAAATAGCAAGGAGAGAGACAGTGATCACTTCAGCTTTCGAAACCGATCTGGATAAAAATCTGGCCAATTATTCTGCACTGACACCTATTACGTTTATCGAACGTGCAGCTAGTGTCTATCCAGAGCGTACAGCCACTGTTCATGGCGAAATACGCCGCAGCTGGGCTGAAACCTATAATCGTTGTAAGAAACTAGCCAGCGCTTTAAAACAAAAAGGCGTCAATCCTGGCGATGCCGTTTCTATTTTAGCGCCAAACCTAGCTGAACACTTTGAAGCGCATTTCGCCGTACCTATGTGTGGCGCCGTGCTTAACTCAATTAATATCCGTCTAGATTCAGAAGCCGTTGCATTTATTTTGCAGCATGCTGAAAGCAAGGTTCTTATTACTGACCGTGAGTTCAGCTCTGTCGTTAAAGGCGCTCTGGAGCTGATGGATCATAAACCTTTCATCATCGATATTGATGATCCTTATTGGACTGAAGGCGAGTTCATCGGCGATATCAAATACGATGATTTCCTCAAGCTAGGTGACGAAAACTTCACACCTCACCACGTGAATGATGAATGGAACGCCATCACCCTAAACTACACATCAGGCACGACAGGTAATCCAAAAGGTGTTGTATACCACCATCGCGGTGCTTACCTAAACGCTATCAGTAACTCCATTTCATGGGGCATGGGCCAGCACCCTGTATATCTGTGGACCCTACCAATGTTCCACTGCAATGGTTGGTGTTTCCCATGGACGATCGCTGCTATGGCAGGTGTTAATGTCTGCCTTCGTCATGTCCGCGCAGATCATATTTTTAATGCCATTAAAGAAGAGAAAGTTGGTTTCTTCTGTGGTGCACCTATCGTTCTGAACATGCTTAATTCCGCTGATGATGAACTTAAAGCTGGCATTGAACATCAAGTAAACGTGATGACTGCAGGTGCAGCGCCACCAGCAGCGGTTATCGCAGGTATGGAAGCCCTAGGCTTTAGCGTAACCCATGTTTACGGCTTAACAGAAACCTACGGCCCTTCTGTTGTGTGTGCTTGGCACGATGAGTGGAATGACAAAACGGCTGATGAGAAAGCGCGCTTAAAATCTCGTCAAGGTGTCAGAGCGCCAATGCTTGATGGCCTAATGGTTGCTGACCCAACAACAATGGAACCTGTGCCTCAAGATGGCGAAACAATGGGTGAGATTTTCATGCAAGGAAATCTTGTAATGAAAGGCTATCTAAAGAACCCAGAAACCACTGAGAAAGCCTTTGAAGGTGGTTGGTTCCACTCGGGTGATCTAGCAGTATGGCATGCAGATGGCTATATCGAGATCAAAGATCGTTCTAAAGACATCATCATCTCAGGTGGTGAAAACATCTCCTCTATCGAGGTAGAAGATGTTCTATACCGTCATCCATTTATCCAAGAAGCTGCGGTAGTTGCTAAGAACAACGAGAAATGGGGTGAAACACCTTGTGCTTTCGTTGCTCTGAAAGAGGGCTCTGAACGTGATATCACAGAGAAAGAGTTAATCGATTTCTGTCGTGAACACATGGCCCACTTTAAAGCACCGAAGGATATTGTTTTCGGTCCACTACCTAAAACATCGACCGGTAAGATCCAGAAGTTCCTACTTCGTGATCGTGCCAACGGTACAGAACCTCAAAAATCATAAGACTTATAACACCAGAGTGAAAACCTAGGAGCGCTGCTCCTAGGTCGGAGAGGTAAACAGATGAAAATTTTAGTTACCGTAAAACGCGTGATTGATTACAACGTAAAAGTGCGCGTTAAAGCAGACAACACCGATGTAGATCTAGCCAATGTCAAAATGGCGCTCAACCCGTTCTGCGAGATCGCCGTCGAAGAAGCGGTTCGCCTGAAAGAAGCAGGTAAAGCAGAAGAAATCGTCATCGTATCGATCGGACCTAAAGCCTGTCAGGAACAGATTAGAACAGCCCTAGCTTTAGGCGCAGATCGTGGTATTCAGATTGAAACTGATGTACTTCCTGAATCACTGAATGTAGCGAAGCTATTAAGCAAAGTGATCGATGAGGAACAACCTGATCTGGTAATTATGGGTAAACAAGCCATCGATAGTGATAACAATCAGACAGGTCAAATGTTAGCGGCGCTAACCGATATGCCACAAGGCACTTTTGCTTCTGAAGTGAAGGTTGAAGATGGTAAAGCTGTTGTAACTCGCGAAGTAGATGGCGGCCTACAAACAGTAGAGCTAAAACTACCAGCAATTGTGACCACTGATCTTCGACTTAATGAACCTCGCTACGCTTCGCTGCCAAACATAATGAAAGCTAAGCGCAAGCCTTTAGCGGTCAAATCCCCTGCGGACTTAAGTGTAGAGCTAAAAAACCACACCAAGTTGTTGAAAGTCACGCCACCAGCAGAGCGTGCAGCGGGCATCCGAGTAAACAGCGTTGATGAATTGATCGAGAAACTTCAGAACGAAGCAAAAGTAATTTAAGGGGGTGATATATGACTATTCTCGTTATTGCAGAACATGACAACCGTACACTAAAACCAGTCACTCTCAACACGATTACAGCAGCGACACAAATCAGTGGTGATATTCATCTATTGGTTGCGGGCAGCAACTGTAAAGCTGTAGCCGTTTCAGCCTCAGAGATCGCTGGTGTTAGTAAAGTCTTACTTGCTGATGAGCTAGCTTATGAATACCAGCTTGCAGAAAACATGGCTAAGCTAATTACCGAGTTAGGTAAGGACTACGATCATATCCTCGCACCAGCCACGACCTCGGGGAAAAACTACCTTCCACGCGTTGCAGCGCTATTGGATGTGGTTCAAATCTCAGATATCACCGCAGTTGAATCAGCTACAACGTTCCAGCGCCCTATCTACGCAGGTAACGCGGTCGCAACCGTAGAATCATTAGATCTGATTAAAGTCATCACCGTACGAACAACTGCTTTCGACGCTGCTGAAACAGGCAATTCGGCAGAGATCTGTGAGATATCGATTGCTCATGATGCCCAACTATCAAGCTTTGTTAATGAAGAGGTCGCTGAATCTGATCGCCCAGAACTGACTGCTGCCAACATCATTATTTCCGGTGGGCGCGGCATGGGTAACGGTGAGAATTTCGGTCTGCTAGAACAAGTAGCAGACAAGCTAGGCGCTGCCGTAGGTGCATCCCGTGCAGCGGTTGACGCCGGCTTTGTTCCAAACGATATGCAAGTAGGCCAGACAGGTAAGATCGTCGCGCCAGAGCTGTATATCGCTGTTGGTATTTCAGGTGCTATTCAACATCTTGCAGGAATGAAAGATTCCAAAACCATTGTTGCTATCAACAAAGATGAAGAAGCTCCTATTTTTTCCGTCGCAGATTATGGCTTAGTTGCTGACCTGTTTGACGTGATGCCAGAGCTACAAAATAAACTGTAGCTCCTTTGATGCGGGCTGGGTACTTGTCGCCTTTTTACCCAGCTCGCCTTTTTAATGTAACACACACGATACAACTTAAAGAGCCGCTTGGATGTTTTTATATAGCCGCTCTAATCAAGAGATGAGAGATTTATGAGCACTTATACTCCACCACTACAAGATGCCAGCTTTCTACTAAACCATCTGATCGATCTAGATCAGCTATGCAGTGAACAAAACCTAGACGAAGTTAACTCTGAGCTAGCCAATGTTATCGTTGAGGAAGCAGGCAAATTAGCCTCTGATGTTTTAGCCCCTTTAAACTGGGTAGGCGACCAAAACGGCGCTACAGTTGCAGATGGTGCAGTACAAGAAACCGCAGGCTTCTCCGATGCCTATCAGCAGTTTGTCGAAAATGGTTGGGCTACGCTAACGGGTCCTGAAGAGTTTGGTGGCCAGGCGCTACCCAATGTCATAGGTACAGCCGTAAATGAACTGTGGCATTCGGCCAATATGGGCTTTGCACTCTGCCCTATGCTAAGCCAAGGCGCTGTAGAAGCTCTGATTGCGCATGGTAGCGACGAATTAAAAGCACAATACCTACCACAACTGATTAGTGGTGAGTGGACCGGTACCATGAACCTAACTGAACCCAATGCAGGATCAGATCTGGCAGCGGTAGCCTCCAAAGCCATCCCTGAAGGCGATCACTACAAAATTACGGGCCAGAAGATCTTTATCACTTGGGGTGATCACCAGATGACATCGAATATCGTGCATCTAGTGCTTGCTCGTCTGCCAGATGCACCTGCCGGTGTTAAAGGCATCTCCCTGTTTATCGTGCCTAAATATCTTTTAGATGATCAAGGCCAACCAGGCGAATTAAACGACGTAAGCTGTGTATCCCTAGAGCACAAACTGGGTATTCATGGCAGCCCAACCTGTGTAATGAGCTTTGGTGATAACGAAGGCGCAATCGGTTACCTCGTAGGTGAAGCAAACAAAGGCCTGAGCTACATGTTCACAATGATGAACCATGCTCGCCAATCGGTAGGCTTACAAGGTTTGTCTATTTCCGAGCGTGCTTACCAACAAGCACTGCAATACAGCCAAGAACGCTTCCAAGGTAGCAATCCTGATGGCAGCAAAATAGCTATCATCAATCACCCAGATGTACGTCGTATGTTGATGGCGATGAAATCAGGCAATGAAGCCATGCGCGCTCTTGCCTATACCGCAGCTGCGGATATCGACCGCGCACATCATGGCGATCAAACCAGCAAATCACGAGTAGAGTTTTACACGCCTATTGTTAAAGGCTGGATGACTGAACTGGCACAAGAGCTAACATCACTGAATATCCAGGTTCACGGCGGCATGGGTTTCATCGAAGAAACTGGTGCGGCGCAACATTACCGTGATGCACGTATTTTACCGATTTACGAAGGTACTACAGGAATCCAAGCCCTTGACCTTATTGGTCGTAAAACACTGTTTGATAAAGGCGCTGCGCTAACGCAACTGCAAGCCGATGTTCAAGCCACAACTGAACTTCTACTTCACTCAGATTCAGAAGCCCTGCAAGAGCTTGGTAAAAAACTAACCACTGCTCTTCGAGATGCGACCTCTGCCGGTCAATTTATCCTAGAAAATGCAGGCAGCGATAAACAACTTATGGGCAATATCAGTGTCGATAACCTCATGATGATGGGCTACCTAACCGGTGGCTGGCTACTAGCGCAAGGCGCCATCAAAGCTGAAGAGCTAAAAGGCGCGGATAACGACTACGGCGATGATTTCCTTAACGCTAAAGTTTCTACCGCATTGTTCTTTGCTGACCATTACCTACCAAGAGTAAGCCAACATGCAGCAACCCTGCAGACTGGCTTAAATCATACTTTTGCTTTGGATATTGAACAGCTTTAGACCCTCGTTTTTACGCTCTTCACGATGGTGGTGTTACCACTCCGGAGCTGTTGGGCTCCTTTAGGCTTAAAGGCCTCTTTGCCCTCCTTTTAGGAGGGCTTTTTTGTATAAGCCTATCAGATAGTTAGCACCTAAAGACCACTATCATAAGAGAACAACTGAACAATTCACAACCAAAAAATATTGCAGCGCACAATTGTTTGTGTCATATATATTTAATCGAAGTCCGAGATAATCGTATTAATAGTGGCGACCGAACATACGGTCAAATAATCAATGTCACTAATCGCGACCAATAAAAATAATTACATGTCGCTCCAGAAACGGAACTGCAAACTGGAGACTTGAACATGAGCATTAACACAACAGGTATAGAACATACCTATCCAGAAAACGTTCGCTTAATTTCGACCACAGATACTCAGGGCGTTATCACCTACGCGAACCCTGAATTCTGTGAAGTTGCTGGTTACTCTCAAGAAGAGCTGATTGGTCAACATCACAATATCGTCCGGCACCCTGATATGCCAAAAGCAGCTTTTGGCGATCTTTGGCACCATATGAAGAATGATCAGCCTTGGATGGGCATGGTTAAGAACCGCTGTAAAAACGGTGATCATTACTGGGTTCAAGCTTATGTCATGCCTATCTACAACGATAAAGGCGAGAAAAGCGGCTACCAATCCGTGCGTACGCGACCAACAAGTTACCAGATCGAACGAGCTGAAAAAGTTTACGCAAAACTTAATAGCTCCCCTAACAAAACCGTTAAAGGAAAAAGCCTAGCTTCCCGCATTTTAGCAACAACGGCGATTACTAGCCTTTCCATGGCTGCTTGCACACTTTTACCTTTTGAATCTTTTCTCCAATACATAGCGATGTTCATCGTGTTTACGATCGCTATGTTTACGATGTATCGCCATACGCACCACCTCTCTGAAATTGCATCAACTGCGGATGGCATCTATGCCAATCCACTAGCGCAATTAGTAATGGCTGAAAACATGCATGAGCAAGGCTCAGTAGAGCTAGCAACACGAATGATGCAGGCCCGCTTAAGAACGGTAGTTGGTCGCGTTGAAGACAGTATCAAAACCCTCAATGAGGTTATGCACGAGACCGATGACGCCGTCGCTCAAACAACTTCTGGTATTCATCAGCAAAATGCTGAAAGCGACATGCTGGCCAGTGCAGCCACTCAAATGTCAGCCACAGCACATGATATTGCCGATAACACGGCGCAAACTTCTTCAGCTACTCAACATGCATCTGATCTGGCCGAGCAAGGCAAAAATAATATCAGTGTCATGTTAGAAGGTATTTCAGAGCTGGTAAGCGATGTACAAGCGGCGTCCGCATCTTCTGATGAACTTAAACATCAGGCTCATTCGATTGAACAAATTATCAATATCATCAATGAGATCGCTGAGCAGACTAATCTTCTCGCGCTAAATGCCGCGATTGAAGCTGCTCGAGCTGGAGAACAAGGACGTGGATTTGCGGTAGTTGCGGATGAAGTAAGAACCCTCGCCCAACGTACGCAATCTTCCACCAGCGAAATTCGAAATACCATCGATACCATCCAGAAGCAGGTTGAAGAAACAGCTAACGCGATGGAGCGTTGTTCAGGACAAGCACACAAGGGCATTGAACTTGCGAAAGAAGCGAGTCATTCATTTGAGCAAGTTTCTCATGCCATGACTCAGGTTTCAGATCGATGCCTACAGGTTGCCAGCGCATCCGAACAGCAAAGTGCCGTTTCAGATGAGATCAGTAATAGCATTTTGAGCATTAGAAATGTGGCTAGCTCCAATATGGATGCGGCGGATAAGACGAACCACGCTTGTGACAATCTGAAAGTGCTGGTTAAAGACCTTAATTCTCTGATGAAGACCTTCACCGCCTAGGTGCAGTCATGCATGTTGAATTAGCCACCAGACTTTCTCCGCCAGCAATCAACCACGTAGCCTTGCTGGTTGCGGCTTTAATTCTAGCCTTATTACTCGTTCCGCTATGGTATGAGATAAGGCTAAGTCGCTCGCGAGGGTTAATTTCAAAAATATCGTCAGAACTAGAAGAACTGCTAAACAACGAGCCCGTCCCTACCCTACTTTGTACTGAAGACGCTATCTTGGGTATGAATGGTTCGGCAAAGGAGTTCTTCAACCTTTCCCCTTTAACCAAGCCTCATCGTTTAAAAAGCATCTTTCATCATCTTCCAGAAGAGCTTCATTCGGGTTTAAAACAGGGTTTCCAACACAACCGTGTATTTAGTTTGAGTCATGGCCACAGTGGCCCCCTGTCGGATATTACTGTCCATTGCACACCTAATAATGAAAACCGCTATTTAATCCGTTTACTCAAAACAGTAGCGATTAAAAAGCATGATCGTTATCGCAAAATTAAAGAGAATATAAACCAACTTTCAACCGGCGCTGTTATTACTGACGTTAACCTCAAAGTCATTGAAGTAAATACTCAATTCGAGAAGATCACCGGTTATTCAAATGCAGATATTGTTGGCCATCATATTTCCAATCTAAGCTCAGACAATAACAAGGATATCTATGAATCTATGTGGAAGGAGATATCCCGAACAGGTGTATGGTCTGGCGCTTTATGGAACGTCAAAAAAGAGGGGGAAGAATATCTACAGCATCTTACGATCAGTGAGATCACAAACAACGACGGCATTGTCACTCATTACCTGGGGACTCTCTCAGACCTATCGCAAATTTATAGCATTGATAGCCTAGGTAATAGCTCATCAGTAAAGTTAATCCCGCGAATTAAGCAACTCGAGGTCGAGTTTGAACTACTGATGAATAATGAAGGCAACGCGAAGGTTATCGTTCTCGACATACAACGTTTCAATACAATTCGTAACACGTACGGAGCAGGTATTGCTGAAAAGTTGGTCGAAGATGTAATTACCCGAATAGCGCAAGCCTGTTCCGATAAAGACTACCTTGCTCAAATCGGTAACGATGAAATCGCCATTCTTTGCAGTAGCAGTTCTCTGTACGTAAACATGCTACTGCATGAGATTAAACAGGTGATAAGAACCCCTTTTTGTATTGATGGCACAGAGGTATCCATCTCTGCTCATATTGGCTTAGCCTCCGCCCCAGATCACGGAAAGAACCTAGCTGAAGTCACTAATGCTGCGACGATGGCGTTGAATTCGAAGAAAGATATAAAACAAGGTGCCATAGCGGTATATACCCCTGCACTCAAGAAAGCATCGGTCGAAAACTTAAAAATAGAAGCGCGATTGCGGAATGCCATCAGCAGTGATGGTCTATCACTTGTTTACCAGCCCATCTTTAACCAGCAAAGGCAACTCGAGAAAGTAGAAGCCCTTTTACGTTGGACCCATTCTGAACTGGGACCCATTTCACCTGCGCGCTTTATCCCCCTCGCAGAGGAAACCGGTTTAATTCGAGAGATTGGCGAATGGGTTATCAACGAAGCCTGCAGACAGCTCGGTGTCTGGCAAGAGATGGGGATTAAAACCTTCCCTGTAGCCATTAACCTTTCCGGTTACCAACTCAGCGATTACAACTTAGCCGATAGAATTAAGCATGCTTGTAAGCAATATAACTTGCAGCACGATCAACTGATTCTCGAAGTCACTGAATCTGTATTGATGGAACAGATGGAAACCGGAAAATCGATTCTTGAAGAGCTATCAAAAGCGGGCTTCAGTATTGCAATTGACGATTTTGGGACCGGCTACTCCTCTCTCGCTTACTTGAACCAGTTCCCTGCCAGCATTCTAAAAATTGACCGAAGTTTTATCAACGATATCGGGACAGACTCTGATATGCGCGTACTCGATTCCATTATTCAACTGGCTCACAATCTAGATCTCCAGATCGTTGCCGAAGGTATCGAAACCCAAAACCAACTGGCATACCTTCAGAACAAAGGCTGCCAGAACTACCAGGGGTTCCTTCTTTCTAAACCTTTAACGCCAGAAACTCTGCAGCAGCAAAGCTTTGCTCTAGACTAATAACTCTGTAACCTTTTGCTTCACTTCAGAAAAGCGGACACGTTCACAAGAACCAAAGCCTGATAGCTGCCTTGCTTTTACACGTGTGAGTACAGGAACACTGATCCCCATTAGAAAACGACAGGCTACGCCTACAGTAAGGCGAATACTTTTACTATTAAACAGCTGATTTAATTCGTCCAAAAAGCCCATTAGCTTTGCTTCACTTGGTAGCTCTGGAACAGAAGAATAGCTTAAGGTTGCAGGTTCACCACGACAGGCCGAGCAATGGCCACACTGCTCAGGCGCTTGTTGGTCATCAAAATAACGCGCTAAATTTGAAGTTAAGCACCGATCCAATTCAAAAAAGCGAATTAACTGTGCAATCCGCTGAACTTCCTTCTCCTCTTTCTCGTTAAAGTAATCAGCAAGGGATTGAGCCAAATTAGGTTCAGCAAGTTTATTGCTATCGACGGCAAAGACTTCAGTAATTTTCTTGGTTTCAAGCATAATCAATTGCTGCTCTTGCAGATACTCCATCGCCGAAACAACTCGCTGCCGATCACAACCATAATGCTGATAAAGGCTTTCAAAATCTAAATTCCCCCACACTTTTTTAAACTGGGTATGTTGGAAAATAGCTTCGATAAACTGACGTCGTTCATCTTTAAAACGCTCTAATATCACAGGCTGTTCAACCAAGAACTTGTACTTAAAATCAGCAAAATAGGAGTATTTAGGTTGAATAACACCTCGAAGCTCTAACTGAACCAACAAGGTTTTTAGCGGAAGTTGACGGATATTCGCAGCGTTAGATAATGGAGATATTTGCATCTCCCATTGCTGACCGCTCTCCTCATCCCGAATATTGTTGATCACATATTCGATGCCCGATAGCTCTGGCGTATCACCGTATACGAAATTTTCTACCGTATTAATGCCATCTAGATTAGCCAAAGTAATACAGTGAGACAGCTGCCCATCTCTACCGGCCCGACCTATCTCCTGACTGTAGTTTTCAATCGATTTAGGTAGGTCATAATGGATCACGAAACGTACATCGGACTTATCAACACCCATACCGAAGGCAATTGTTGCGACTACAACACCTATCCTGCCAGCCATAAAATCGGTTTGGATTTGATGCCTTAACTCATTTTCTAAACCTGCATGATATGCCACTGCAGCTATTCCTTGCTGCTGTAAGTAACTGGCAACCTCCTCTGCTGTTTGTTGCAAAGTGACGTACACAATACCTGCGCAGCTTTGCGCAGCAACAACTTGAGCGAGCTGATCCTTTTTATCTGCCTCATTAACAGGCAATACCGTTAAATCCAAATTCGAGCGATAAAAGCCGGTCTGAACTATATGCTCCGCAACAATATTAAAGCGCTGCGCCATATCCCTTTTAACTTTACGCGTTGCAGTAGCTGTCAGTAACAACACTGTTGGGATATTGAGCTGCTGACAATACTGCGGCAATTTCAGATAGTCAGGGCGGAAGTTATGTCCCCACTCAGAGATACAATGCGCCTCATCCACTACCAACATTGAGATTGGCACAGAGCTTATAAACTCTCGAAAGCGTTCATTTTTAAACCGCTCAACAGAGACCATTAAAATCTTAATTCTGCCTTGACGAATATCCTGCATAACCTGACGGTTTTCATCAGGCGTCAACGTCGAATCTATACTTGCCGCAGCAATCCCTTTCTCTTTTAAAAAAGCTAACTGATCTTTCATCAGCGCTAATAACGGCGATACAACCAAGGTCAAATTAGGTAGATGAATCGCCGTAAATTGATAGCAAAGCGATTTGCCTGCACCCGTTGGAAATACTGAGAGTGTCGATTGACCATCAAGTAACTGACGAATGGTTTGCTCTTGCCCATCCCGGAATTGATCAAACGAAAAGTGTTGTTGTAGCGATTGTTGCAGATCCATAGAAAATTCCTTAGCGCTAAATCCATTTAGCGATACTTGTGAAGTTATTTGGAACTATACGTGAGGCAATAGCTATCAAGCAAAATAAAACACTTGCTCATTAAGACTCTAGTGCTTTATGGCACGTTTAGTGCTGTACAATAAACAGACAATAAAAACTAAAGGAAACTTTAATTATTTAGACATATTTAAGTGCAAAAATGCTGCACAAGCACAATGAATGTGCAATGGAGCTGATTATGGAAATTAATAAGTACTCTTCGGTCATTAGATCTCTTGTTATCGATGATAACTTCACTGCTTGGGCATCCGCCAAAGATAAGCCTTTATTCTGCGCTCAATTAGCAGGACTTGAGGGTGAACACCCTATTATCAAAGAGATCGTTTCTGGGGCTATCAATCAGATATTTTCAAGAAAGGCAGAAATTAGAGGGCATGATGTCATTTAATTAGCCTTTGTCCGCTCTAGTCTACTGACAAATGTACTTCGCTTGCTCAGATCTTGATTAAGAACCATATTTTTGTGGATTAGTTGGCCGCACATCCTAAATGCGGGTTTCCAGTTTGGCTCTGAAACGGTAGAATTTTCTTCTTTTTTATCAGTGTATGGAATATCGCAATGGGTCGAGCCTATCAAAACCGTAAAGAGTCGATGGCAAAAACATCCGATGCTAAGGCTAAGGTTTACAGTAAATTTAGCCGTGAAATCTATGTTTGTGCGAAAGCAGGCGGCATCGAAGTCGAAGGAAACCTTGCATTAGCAGGCTTAATCGAACGTGCTAAAAAGGCCCAAGTGCCTGCTCACGTAATCGACAAAGCACTAGATAAAGCTAAAGGTGGCGGCGGTGAAGATTTCTCTGAAGCTCGTTACGAAGGTTTTGGTCCTGGCGGCTGTATGGTTATCGTGGAATGTCTAACAGACAACCCTAACCGTACCTTCGGTGATGTACGTAACTGCTTTAACAAAACCAAATGTAAAATTGGTTCTCAGGGCAGCGTAAGCCACATGTTCGACCACAGTGCGATCTTCGTATTCAACGGTGATGACGAAGATGCTGTGCTAGAAGCACTAATGATGGAAGATGTAGACGTAACAGATATCGAAGCTGAAGACGGCAAGATTACTGTATTCGCGCCTCACACTGATTACTTTAAAGCGAAGAAAGCACTTCAAGAAAACATTGAAGGTCTTGACCTAGACGTTGATGAGATCCAATTTGTACCTCATAACGGCTCACCTGTCTCTGCTGACGACCTACCAATGTTCGAGAAGTTTATCGATATGCTAAATGATCTGGACGACGTTCAGAACATTTATCACAACGCTGAGATCTAATCTCTCGCTAATTCTAAAAAGCCTGCTTATTCAGCAGGCTTTTTTATTGCCTGAATTAGCTTAACCCGATAAAAAAAGCGCCGTTTACTCACGTAAACAGCGCCCAAAATAAGACCTTTCGTAAATAACAGAACCCAAACTTTCCTATGACATATCGAAAGGCCTTCCCATCTTGCAGGATGTATCTATTGACTGTGCTGCGTATAGAAAAGTTCCATTAGTTAAATAGATTTTTTCTACAGACTTCGGATACAAATGCAATATGGGAAAATAGTATCGCCAAACAAAGGACCCGTTTACCGACCAATAAATAAACAGGCCCTTAGAAGGGTTACTTCATATTGTTCATTTCTTTGAATTTAGCCATCAAAGCAACAGGCTGCTTTTTCTTGTTGTTTTTGTTTAGAACAAATACAACTGTCTGGCCTTGAGGACCCGCAGCGATCTGAGTGAAACGGTATGGTGCTTCACCTACAGTACGTACGTCTTCCATATCTTCAAGAGTACTGAAAACATATAGACGGCCATCTTCGCCACGCATTTCACCGTAGAAGCTTTCTGCACCAGCCATTTCGCCATTAAACATATCGATACTAGCGATACCAGACATTTTCTTTTTGTCTGCGCCAGTTAGACCGAATACCAATGTTTCGCCCTTAGGACCACCACCAATAAATACTTTACGGTAAGAAGTTTCGCCAACTGTGAGGAAAGACTGATAAGTTGCGAAATCGTCAAAAACGTAGTGACGACCTTCGTGAGAGACTTCGTATAGGTCATCATTGTTTAGTTGAGCAACTTCTTTAGTTTCTTCCTGTTTCGCCTGATTTGTGTGGCAACCAGTTAGAGCAATCATTGCGCTTGCAACAACAGCGCCTGCGATCAGTTTTTTCATGGGGTGAGCCTCAATAAGTTCTTATAAAAAATATCAGGCGAAACTTTACCGAGACTCTATTACAGGAAGATGTCAGTTTGATTCATCTAACCAACTGAATGATATAAAGGTCGTTAAGAGTACTAACGCAAAGATAATATGAGGGGATGGCAGAACTAGGCATAAGCTGAGGACGAGAATCCAAAGAAACTTAATTTTATTTTTCTTTGCTCGATGTTTAGCGGTAAACAAGCGCCGATAGAAATGGTCTTTATCCGGCGTCTTATCTCTCATCCATACCGGCGCCATAAGCATAAGAAAGAATTTTAACAAATGATGAAACAAAGCATTCACCCACCGAATACAAAAAAGGCCTGTAACACAGGCCTTTAAAGCATAGCTAAGCTACTAATAATCTGCCACACGATAGAGTACAGAATCATGGTAGCCAGTTGTTACTGGTATTACCCCTGAAAGCCTAGCGTTTAATTCAGGATCGCCACTGTCTACTATTAACGGGCGGCCTTCTAATTCGCGAAGTTTTGTTTTGGTCGCAATCACATTGATATTTTCTTTGCCGATTCGCTTAAGCAATGCAGGGCTCAGCTGTTGATTACCACGTCCGACAATGTGCCCTTGACCACCGATCAATGTAATAACAAGTTGGCAAGGTTCACCTTCTGTTAACTCCAGCAGTTGCTGTGCTGTACAGTCTGAAGCAACGATCTCATTATCCTTAATCAGATCAACCCCTAACAAGGTATTTGGTAACCCCAACTGTTCCATAACAGCCGCCACTGTGGAACCCGACCCCATGACATAGTATGAATCGGGATCCAGCTTTTCGATCACATCTGCGGCAATATCATCCAACACCAACTCTTCGGATTCTTTGCCGCCATTTTTTACGTGCTGCAGAAAACGATGCTCTTGAGGGACAACTAGTTCGCCATAATACTTCGCCCGCACACGCCCTTCCCGGAACGCCTCTTCATCAATATCACGGACTTCCTGATCACCTAAAGTAACTAACTCGCCTTTCACCAGCATGGCAACAATTTCACCCGCTGCTTTAGGCGTAACGGCATAAACACCCGAGTGTATTTTTACACCTGCAGGAACACCTAGAACCGGTACTTCACCGGCAATCGATTCGCAGATATTACGAGCGGTGCCATCACCACCGGCAAACAGGATGATATCAACCCCTGCAGCAACCAGATCCTTGGCAGCTCTTAAAGTGTCTTCTGCGTGAGTATTACCTGATTCGATCTCACCAACGACTAGCGGTTCAAACCCTGCTTTAACGGCAACCTCTTCGCCCATTTCAGCAGGGTAGGTAATAACTTGGATATCTAAACCTTGAAGCACTTCCAAAGCCTGAAGGGTACGTAAGCCTGCTTTAGGCTCAGCACCTAATTCCAGAGCTTTCTTCGCGGTCTCCTCACCGTCACTTCCCTTAAGCGCGACACTGCCGCCAACTCCTGCTAAAGGGTTAATAATAAGACCGAGTTTAAACACCTATGATCTCCAAATTACCGGTTTCAATTAAAAATTGCTGGTATACAAAAGCTGCCAGAATCAGATGGGTGTCATCATCCATCTCTTCAAATTCAACACCGTGGCTCACCACTTTGGTTAAACCATCTTCTGCCGCTTGCACACTTCTTATCACAACTGGGGTGAGTACTACCTGATCGGCACCTGCCACTTGAAAGCGCGTCGTGACAAATAACTTGTCACCTTGTTTACCTAGGGTAACAGGCGCATCTATACAGGCACCTTTGATACTAATATCAGTACAGTAAGCATTGATTGGCCAATCTAATCTTAGCCCTTTTCCCAACTCGAATTCATCAATCGACACCATCAAATTAACAGGCACGCGCGTATGACTTCGAATACGCCTAACCTCAGTATCGGTTGGATATTCAAGGTGCCAATAAGCAAACGGGCTGGTCTGTATTTTGAGTAACTTAGCACTGAAGGCACAGATAAAGTTACCACTCATCAAACGGACGGTCACTCGCGAACCCACGTTAATGGAATTCGAGGTACGTGGTGCTGAAACCATCATGCTGCCATTTTCACGATAGCCTAATAGCTGGACCGAATAACGCCCACGCGGAGTACGTGTTTCTATCTGAACCTTTTCCCCCACTTTGGGGTTCAGTTCAGCAAGAGTTTTAACGGATTTTAACTGTGCTAACGCTTCGGTCATTCAGGGTTCTTATAACTGCATTAATAAAGGTTATAGCTTAAGGGATTTAGGGTTAGTCTGCGAGCTGAAAACCCAATGCCGATAGCTCTTTCGGATTTGTTGAATTAGCCACCTTTAGAGAGGCAAACTCACGACGTACTCGATACTGCTTACGAAGTTGATCAAACGCTAATTTTTGTTCGGCTTCTGGCAATTCCAACGTAGCTCTCAAGAGCTGATCATCTACTTGTGGATCATAAATCAGCGCCATTAATTCTAATGCGGCTAAACTCCCCTGCTCCTTAAATGACAATTCAGCCTCTGGAAGAAAATCGGTTAGAGGCTCTTCACACTCCACCTGTAAATGCTTACATAGCGCTTGATATAGCATGTAAGTGCCTCGAATTTTTCCATCTAGGCTATAACCGGCAATATGGGGGGATACAAATTCACATAGTGCCGCTAACTCTGCATTGACTGCAGGTTCGTGCTCCCAAACATCTAAGGCAATAAGCAGATCAGAACGCTGCTGGCCAACTTTAAGCAAAGCAGTGTTATCAATCACAGGGCCACGTCCTGCATTAATGACAATCGCATTTTCACCTAGTTTCTGGAGTTGCTCAGTCGACAGCAGGTGCTTGGTCGGGTGATCACCATCTAAGGTAAGCGGAGTATGCAAACAAAGGACATCAGCTTGCTCAAGCAAAGTATCTAGATCAGAAAAACCAGATTCAGATTCAGCACGCGGAGGGTCATTTAGCAACACCTTGAAACCTAACTTTTCAAAACGCTTCTGCAAACGGCCGCCAACATTACCTACACCAATAATGCCATAGGTTCTTTCCTTAGGAGCAAACTGATATTTAGCCGCCAGTTGATATATAACACTTAATACATATTCCACAACAGCATCGGCATTACAGCCGGGCGCATTGGCAAACGCGATATCGTTGTCTTCCAGATAAGTCTTATCGATGTGGTCTGTACCTATAGTCGCTGTACCGACAAACTGAACCCGGCTACCCTGTAACAGCGCTTTATTCACTTGAGTGATAGAACGAACTAAAAGTACATCAGCATCTGAAAGTTGCTCTGCGGATAAGCCTCGACCAGCACAAAGTTTGACTTCACCAAAACGAGAAAAAATAGCCTCAGCCATAGGCATATTCTCATCCGCCAAGATTTTTAGTTTCCGGTTCAACAATTTATCTATCTCCAGTCTTTACAAACCGCGCGATATCAGGCTCAATGCGCGGTTTTCATTGGCTATCAGCGGGCAAAACCTGCTGTCATTCTACGGATTACATCAGTTTGATCATACGCTGGCAAAAACAACAGGAATACTACATCGTTCGGATGTACCAAGACCTGGTCGGTGATTGGATTGTAACCCAAAGCTGGGGCAATTCGACTGACGATAAAAACGAGTGTAATCAAACAGTTGCCAAATCATATCAAGATGCTCGTTTTATTGTGAGGGAAATTCGTAAGCAATTAAAATCTGAGGGTTTTAGGCTTATCGCTCGCAAGGAGACTCAACTGGGATTTGAGTTTGACCCTATTCATATAGATACACCCAAAAAACATGCGCTACTGTTTTCAGAAAAATTATTCTGAGCGCATTCCCTTCTATATTCCCCTACCACCGATAAAAATCTCTACTAAAGTACAGCATTTGCCTTATTTTTGTGATGATATATTCGTGTATATAAGCTTGTAATACAGGCAGTTAGGGTTGTATCAAGAGATGTCTATAAACTCTTGTAGCCATAACTATCTCCTCCCCTAAATAACAACAAAATAGGGACATTGCATGAATGGGTCCATTTCTAGCTTTTACTTTAAAAGTTTTTTTGCGGCAGTTTTTATTATTGTCATTGCTGGCGCAGCATCATTCTATTTAGGAGTCGACAGCACTGCTCTGATCATTCTGATCGTCACCGCTCTTTTAGCATCAAGCCTTTCAATCCTAGTGTTACACAACTCCGTTTTAGGCAAACTGAGCAAAGAAGCCTCTCTAGTTAATGCTAATAAAACTGACGAATTAGAATTACTCCCGACTTTATTTGGCGACCTCTTCAGTAATCGCCAAGGCAATGAAGATGTCAGCGCAAAACTGTCCTCCAGCGCCAACGCCAACGCTGTTGCAGCAGCAGAGGTTTCCTACTCCGCTGATACCCTAAAAACTAAACTCGACAATCAAGTTCAAGAAGTCTCTCAAATTGCACAGAACTCTGAAGAGATGACTGTGACTGTCCAACAGTCTGCACAACAAGCTGAAATTGCCGCAGATATGGCAATCCAAGCCAAAACCACGGGGGCCGAAGGCCAACAAGCACTTACAGAAGCGATGGGTAACATTCGCGAGCTTAACTCTCAAGCCGCTGAGACATTAACACTCATCGAGCAGCTGAATGAGAAATCTCTGAAAATCCAAGATGTGACCAAGGTTATTGAAGAGATTGCTGAGCAAACCAACTTACTTGCACTTAACGCAGCAATCGAAGCTGCTCGCGCTGGTGATCATGGACGCGGCTTTGCCGTAGTTGCCGACGAGGTAAGACAACTCGCATCTAGAACAGCCAGCGCTACTGGTGAAGTAGAAACTATTGTTGATGAGATCCGCGCTGAAACTCAGCAAGTTGTTGCTCGGATTAAAACGCTGTCAAGTGATGTTGAAAGTGGCACTGAAGCGATGGAACTTATCAGCAATCAACTAGGGGGGATTTCAGAGCAATCTTCCGCTGTAGAAGAACAGATCTCAGTTATCGCCGAAGGCGCTCGTGCCAATCGCCAGAACCTAGAAGTCATCTTTAACTCTCTGCAAACGGTTCGCCATGAACTGGAAGAAAGTGATGTAGAGGTTAGCCAACTTGCGACTCAAGCATCAGCGTTGATGGAGGCTGCTGAAAGATCCAATGCGATCTTAGCCGCATCCTCAGACCAAAACTTCCATCAACAGTTCTATCAGATTGCACGTGATACTGCTGATCAAGTAGCCGAATCATTCCAACAAGCACTATCTTCAGGGCAAATGCATGAAGGTAGTTTATTTGATCGTAACTACGTACCCGTAAATGGCACTAATCCGCAAAAATATACAACGCAGTTTGATAAATATTGCGATCAAATTTTACCAGGTATTCAAGAACCAGCGCTTTCTCGTCATAACAAAATGGTCTACGCCATTGTGACTGACCCGAACGGCTATGTCCCAACTCACAATAATCAGTTTGCTAACCCACCGACAGGTAACTTTGAAACCGATCTTGTGAAAAGCCGAAGTAAACGCCTGTTTAATGACCGTACGGGCGCACGTTGTGGTTGCCATACCGAAACTATGCTTCTACAAACTTATAAGCGCGATACCGGTGAAATAATGCACGACCTATCGGTACCTATCTTTATCAATGGTCGACACTGGGGTGGTTTACGCATAGGTTATTGGCCAGAAAATCACTAATTCAATTTTCTCAAAAAGCCGCTTTCATAGCGGCTTTTTTTACACCTGAAACAATTTATTACTTAAGATTAAGTGCATATAATCTAATCATATAACGCGCATGGCGTTTGTCCGTGCTGATATCCCTTTAAAACCAATAATATAAATTGCGGGAAGAAGATGAAGAAATTTGAATTTTCCGAGATGCCAAATAAAGAGGGTTTCTTCGGTCAATTTGGTGGGCAAGAGATCCCACCGGAACTAAAAGAGATCATGGATGAGATTAACGACGCCTATGAAGAGATCCGTCAACAACCGGAATTCCAACAAGAACTAGACACGCTATTTGCTGACTATGTTGGCCGTCCAAGTCCGATCTATCATGCAAAACGTCTGAGTGACAAATTAGGTGGCGCACAGATCTACCTGAAACGTGAAGACCTGAACCACACAGGTGCTCATAAGATCAACCACTGCCTAGGCGAAGCCCTTCTTGCAAAATATATGGGCAAAACTAAAGTGATTGCCGAAACAGGTGCAGGTCAACACGGTGTCGCTTTAGCAACAGCCTGCGCTCTCGTAGGCATTCCTTGTGAAATTCACATGGGCCAAGTAGATATTGAGAAAGAACACCCTAACGTTACCAAAATGAAAATTCTTGGTTGCAAGCTAGTGCCCGTCACTCAAGGTACCGCGACTTTGAAGGATGCGGTGGATAGCGCCTTTGAAGAGTACCTAAAAGATCCTGTTAACTATATCTATGCAATCGGCTCAGTGGTCGGTCCTCACCCTTTCCCTAAAATGGTACGCGATTTCCAGAGTATTATTGGTAACGAAGCACGCGAACAGTTCCAAGCGAAAAAGGGGCAGCTACCCAATTACATCACCGCTTGTGTTGGTGGTGGTTCAAACGCAATGGGTTTATTTACCGCATTTTTGAATGATGAAGCGGTCAATATTGTCGGGGTTGAACCAGCAGGCAAAGGCCTAGATACCACAGAGCATTCGGCAACGTTGACCCTAGGTAAACCTGGTTCCCTTCACGGTATGAAATGTTATGTTCTAGAAGATGACAATGGTGAGCCCCTACCTGTTCACTCAATTGCTTCAGGTCTTGATTACCCTGGTGTGGGCCCTCAGCACAGCTACCTAAAAGAGCTCGGCCGAGTTGAATATGAAACCGCTTCTGATCAAGAGTGCCTAGATGCATTTATGACGTTGTCACAAGTAGAAGGCATCATACCCGCATTGGAAAGCTCTCATGCAGTTGCATGGGCAATGCGTAAAGCACCTGAACTATCCAAAGACCAAACTATCCTTGTGAACCTATCAGGCCGTGGCGACAAAGACGCCGACTACGTCGCTGACAAGCTAGGGCTTTAACAGTATGTTCGATGGTGCAACAGGTTTCTGTTGCACCTGCTCCACTTACAAGCACTCATGCAACTTGCAGTTGTTCTTCCCTTACTGAGCTTCTCCACTCTAAACGATCACTAAAATGCAGCAGTTTTAACTCGCCCGAAAAATCTTCAATCAGCGCAGAACAGTTCTCAATCCAATCACCAGTATTTGCGTAAACCACATCGGTTGCATCGTCATATTCTGGATAATGAATATGCCCACAAATCACACCATCAAAACCTCTTCGTTTAGCTTCAGCTTTACACTCGGTTTTATAACGGTAGATAGCATGTTTAGCGCCACGAATATTATCTTTTACCTGTCCTGCGAGTGAGTAAAACGGGCGGCCACTCACTTTACGTAACCGATTGGACCAGCGATTTAGGAAAAGTAGGAAGTCATACGCTAAATCACCTGCCCACTTAGTCAACCAAGAGTGCTTCATATACGCATCCATCGCATCGCCGTGCATAATTAAAAAGCGCTGATCCTTCGCAGTCCTAAATTCATGTTCATGAATAATCTCAATAGACCCGAAACGCTGGCCATCAAAGCGACGCAAAGGGTCATCATGATTACCAGGCACATAGATAACACGCGTACCTTGGTCAGCGAGCTCATACAATTTTAAAAGAATTCGATAATGTTCTTCGGGCCAAAACAGTCTGCGCTTCAATGACCATAGATCGACAATATCCCCAACCAAATACAAAGTTTCACATTTGATTGAAGAGAGGAATTGATACAGATAATCAGCCTTGCAGTCTTTGAAACCGAGATGAACATCTGAGATAAAAATAGTACGAGCATTGATAAGTGAAGACACGGTCATAAATTCTCTCTTTATGAGTTATGACCAGTCTGAAAAACTATCGTGACAACTTTCTAACGAAAAAATGAAAAATTGGTGACGCTGAACCGAAAAGAATCGCCAAAGTTTTCTTAATTTTATTACTAAGAACTGGGGTAACAAAGAAAGGAAGCTTAATCTGCTGAGAAGCTATATTCTCGCTCGATCTTCACCACTTGCACTGTATAAGCTCTATACCAATCTTTCTGCCCCTGTTGCTGCGCTAAATGATGTTCAGGGTCTTTTTTCCAAGCCAATATATCGGCTTCACTTTCCCAGTAGGAGATAGCAATTTCTTGTTCCCCTTCTGTTACTGCGACAAAGTCCAGACAGCCATACTTTTCAAAAGCCAACTGACGCATTCGCGCGACAGTTTCTAAATATTGTTCGTCCTGTTTTCCTGTATTTGCTCGAAAGATAACTGCGTACACAACTGAACCTCTATGCTTTATGGCCTATCAATAAAGAGCTGAAGTAGATCATCACTGACCCTGATATCCGCTGAACCCACCGACCTGCGGAAGAGTGCTTACTGCGAGCTTTTAGTTTCTCAATCATCAACGTCATACCGATAAACCAAAAAGCAATAATGACTGCATGGATAGCCACTAGAACAAACGCTGCAAGATAACTGGACGAGCCAAATTGAACAAATTGCGGGAATGCCGCTAGATAAAACATCGAAACTTTCGGGTTTAGTAACTGAGTCAAGAAGCCTTCGATAAAGCTTCCAAGTAAAGATTTAGCCCTTTTGTTATTCGCTGTATGTTGAGCATCAGCTTGATCAATGACCGGAGTCAAAAAAGACTGGTAGATCGCTTTAGCACCTATATAGAACAGATAGAGTGCACCGAGTAATTTGATTACAAAGAATAATTCAGCAGATTGGAGCAGGATTGCGGACAATCCCAAAATTGAAAAAGCACCATGAAAAAATGTAGCAGTAAACAAACCTAGGACATTAGCAAAAGAAGCTGTACGACCCTGAACAGAGGCTGTTTTTACAATTAATACACCATTAGGACCTGGTGAAATCACTAACAGTAGAGCAACGATTGAAAAGGTTATTATCTCTTGCATACCCGCCCCCTCTTTTTTGAAGTAGACAATTATAACACAGAGAATTTAAGCAAAAAAAAACCGGATCCCCTTTGGGGTCCGGTTAAGCAATTTGCTTCAATGACAAGAGCCATGTGCTTGTAGCTTCTGCGGAGGCAGATGTGCTAACACATACACGAACATGCAATATCGCTAGTGCATGGCGGCCTAGCTAGTGAGGGGAGCCTGCCGCCTGCCGTGTTGATATTCATAATATATTAATGAGAATGATTTGCAACTATATTAACAATAAAAATTTAAAATATTTTCACTGCGTATGTTTTACTCCTACTAAGAGTACAACTGGACTTTGTCCGCGACTAAATCAATATCTACTGTAAGGGACTTATCTGTCGACCGCCTACCCTCTGGACGTTGCCTATAATAAAATAAAGCTTTATCTACTTGCTTGCGTTTAGTTTTATCGAGTCTTCTGTCAATATGCGAGCGGCGTCTCTCATCACCTTTATATAACGAGAAAAGATGTTTATCTCGCCACTCTTTTGCAAGTTCAATGCAGGGTAATCGGGGGCTTATTCGAACATCAGAAGAATAAGGGTTAGACCAATAGAAAAAGATGCCCTTTTTATCAATATCTTTAACTAACCTCACCTATAGCTCCTCGTAGCTTATTGCCACGCATTAAGGTGAGCTTCCATGCCCTATAGTAAATTATAAATTACTGCACCTTTGAGTGTAGCATATTGATCAGGTTTCGCTCATATAGACAATTACCTAATATAAGAGCTCACAGCTCTGTGATCAGAAAAGAAAGATGAATAAGTAGGAAGAAAAAGCCGGATCAAATGATCCGGCTTTTTGAAATAAACTAAACCGGTGAGAGTTCAGCTTGCGACACTGATAATCGAGGGGAGTATCAATGTCAGCGTCAACTTTCAGTGAGCAGTGAAAGTTGACGCTAGGGTCGGCAATGTCAGTGAGGTGAGGTCGTTCATTGCCTATCACTTATGAGCGACTACGATATTAATGCTATTGAGAATGATTAGCAACACCATTTTTTCAAAAATATGATTTATCTTTCTCTCTCTTATAGAGTACCTTTAGCGCCTCATCTATAACGCTCAAATTTAGCCTATGAATTCGCAAAAAATACAAGCAGATCTCATGTTGCTCTTAGTTGCATGCATCTGGGGATTTGCATTTGTAGCACAACGACTTGGAATGGAATCTTTAGGGCCATTCGGCTTTAACGCATTAAGATTTCTGCTTGGTGCCTGCTCCCTACTCCCTCTTTTGTTTTTGTTTAAAAGGTCAGATCACTGCACTAATAATAGAACTCTAGTAATAAGCGGCACTTTAGCTGGACTAGTCCTTTTTGCCGGTGCCTCATTTCAGCAAGCAGGCTTAGTCTATACAACTGCTGGTAATGCAGGCTTTATCACAGGACTATATATCATCCTCGTACCCATCATTGGTTTAGCACTAGGGCAAACAACTAATATCAACACTTGGCTAGGTGGGCTATTTGCTGTTCTCGGTTTGTATGTTCTTAGCTTCCGGGACCTCAGCGCCATAAACTTTGGAGATATATTAGAGTTACTGGGAGCCGCTTGCTGGGCTATACACGTGCTGCTTATTGCAAAACTAGCTCCAAAACTTGATAACCTTCGATTAGCCATCATTCAGTTTTTAGTTTGTGCAAGTTTTAGTGGACTCGTAGCGATGACTATCGAATCTGATAGTTTTACGCTGAATAACGCATTCAACTCTTGGGGGCCTATTGCTTATGCAGGCTTTATTTCTGTAGGCATTGCTTACACATTACAAATTTTTGCCCAAAGACATGCCCCTCCAGCTCATGCAGCGATCATTATGAGCCTTGAAGCTGTAGCCGCTGCATTTGGTGGATGGTTGATTCTTGAAGAGCAGTTCAGCGCGCTGGGCATACTAGGCTGCGGCTTAATGTTATTTGGTATGCTGCTATCACAGCTGCCTTCAATCTATAAGAAGAGAACCTGAGATGTCCCAATTAAAAAATATTCCAACCAACATCATCACAGGTTTTTTAGGGACAGGTAAAACAACAGCTCTAAATCATCTGCTAGCTCAAAAGCCCGAAGACGAAAATTGGGCCATTTTAGTGAATGAATTTGGTCAAATAGGCATAGACCAAGCAGTCCTAACGCAAAGTAACGAAGGGGTGAAAGTAAAAGAGCTCGTTGGTGGTTGTATTTGTTGTACGTTAGGCCCCAGCCTAACCTCAACGCTGGCGACACTGCTAAGGCAAACAAAACCTGACCGACTCATCATTGAACCAACTGGTATAGGCCACCCTGCTGGCATCGTAGATACTCTGAAAAATGAACATTTCCAAGATGTTTTAGAACTACGCGCAATTATCTGCCTCGTTGACCCTCGCTCGATCGAAAACAACGAGATAACTGAGCACCCTACGTATCAGGACCAAATTAATTTAGCCGACGTAATTGTATTAAACAAAACAGATCTTGCTTCTTCAGAACAAGTTTCTGCTACAGAACAAAAAATGGCAGGGCTTTATCCTCCAAAACAAAAGCAAATAGTAACTACCCAAGGGCAAATTGAGCTTTCACTTCTAGATTTCACTCACACAGCCAAAGAAACTGAATCACAACAGCAGCAACACCGACACTTATCTAAGGAGGATAATAGTGCAACTCCAATGATCGGTATGCTATTTCAGCCTCGGCCTAAAATTCCGTTTCATAAAGGTAATGTGAATGACGGTTTACATACAATGGGGTGGATATTTAATCCTGATGATAAATTCTCGACTGCCAAGCTCAAAACGATTCTAAAAGATATTGAAAATGTAGACCGAGTCAAAGGTGTATTTCATACCGATCAAGGCTGGAAATTCTTTAATCAAGTAGGCAATGAACTTAGTATAGAAACCATCGCTTATCGAAGGGATAACCGGATCGAAGTTATTTCCCACCAAGCACATGATTGGAAAAGCTTTGAACAACAATTAGTAAGTTGCATCACTAACTAATAAAAAGATGTATTCTTGGTGCGACAATTTGTCACTTTTGTTGTCACACTAGAAGAACGTAGACTATAGCAGTACTCAGGAACAAATATATGAACGAACCAACTCAGGGTCGTAATACCCTCCCCCTACAGATTTTGATTATCTTTGTCATAATCATCGGGTTGGGCTCCATAATCTATCTGCCGCAGCTGTTACAAGAAACGCCCCCTCACACTCGTCAATTGCTAACAGCTCCTGAGTGCAATCTGCATCAAGGAAAATGCCTTGCGGCTGATAATAATCAGCAAGTGGGGCTATCGATCGTTGCAGAAGAGATCAGTTCAAGTAAACCATTATTGTTTGATGTAACTATCGAAAATATTGCTGCCGAACAGGTCCTGGTCGACCTTCAAGGTAAATCGATGTACATGGGAGTCAACCAAACTTTACTAACAAAGATCCCAGGTACGGACAACAGATGGCAAGGGAGTATCACCCTCCCAATTTGTACAACCGGAAAGATGACTTGGGTATCTTCCATTAAGATTGAAGAACAGGGACAAATTACACAAGCCAATTTCGAGTTTGATGCCCGATAACCCTTAACCTATAGGACAGATGATTAAATGACCACTTTAAGAAATCTTCTTCTACTAACACTCGTTATGCTGGCAGGTGTGGCTTTAGCTTTTTATCTACGTCCACAACCTGTAGAACAACGCATCGCATTGGGTGAAAAATTGGGCGGGGACTTTACCCTTCAGGCTGAACAAGGCGAACTAAAGCTAGAAGATTACCGCGGCAAAGTTGTACTGTTTTTTATTGGCTATGCTTCTTGTCCAGATGTTTGCCCTACAGCCCTAGCTGTAGCGGCCCAAGGACTTAAGGACCTAACACCTGCTCAGCAAGAAAACGTAGCGGGAATTTTTATGAGTGTAGATCCGGATAGAGATTCTCCGGAGAAGCTATCTAAATACGCAAGCTACTTCCACCCTAATTTTCATGGCGCCACAGCAGATCGAGCAACAATTGATAGCGTTGTAAAACAGTACGGTGCTTTTTATCGTATGGTCGAATTAAAAGATTCGGCGCTAGGCTATGCTGTAGACCATTCTTCTCGCCTTTATCTAATTGATCAGAATGGCAAATTATCCAAAGCCTTAAGTCATGCATTAACCCCTATTGAACTGACTAAAGAAATTCAAGCGCTACTAAGCGAGGAAACATAATGAGCAAAAAGACTCTGCTAACTACTTTTATGGCAGCGATTCTCAGCCTAACCTCTTTTACTACAATGGCCGAGATCACCACAAACGACGCTTATGTAAGAGCTATTCCCCCGGGAACTAAAACGACTGCTGCCTTTGTTACTATTACCAATAATAATTCTGAAGATGTAGATCTTAAAAGTGCGTCTAGTAACGTAGCAGATGCAGTAGAGTTGCATAATCATGTGATGAAAGACGGTACGATGATGATGCGTCAGGTAGACAGCATCAAAGTTGCTGCTCAGCAGTCAGTGAGCTTAAAGCCAGGTAGTTATCACATTATGCTTATCAATCTAAGACAAGACCTCACGGTTGGTGAAAATGTAGAATTTGAACTGAGCTTTTCTGATGGAACTCAATTAAAAATTGAAGCTCCCGTTAAAAAGATAATGGACGGTATGCACTCCCACCATCACCACTAAGAGCGCAATAATTTAAAAAGCCCTGTTTTTACAGGGCCTTTTTATAGAAGTGTTCAAAAGCTAATCTTCAAACTGCAACCTCTCCCCAAATCCCCTCCTTACTAGCCATACAAAATTAATTTCTCGTTCTCTCGCAACTGCGTTATATCTGTACTACTTTGTAATCAGACTGTATGTCCACAAGGCAACTTGGAACGGCCTAATATTTGAGATCACCGCCATTCTAAGGATAAGAGTTAGATCAGCAGGAGGCTGAGCTATGCGTAGTACACCTGATTTCAATATCCATTGGTACCACAGCCTGCAATTTCGCGTTTCTGCAATTTTCCTGACCATCTTTTTTCTAATTATGGTGACCATCATCGCTGTAGTAAGCGCTATTGGTGACCACCTAATTGAAAACCAAGCCTACTTAAAACTGAGTAAGGCGGGAGATAAAGTGGTCTCTGAACTCAACCAGAGAACCACGATTGCAGAATCAATCGTGATATCCATGGCTGATATCGCCAAAGTGATCCCTGCCGAAGATGAACGTTTTGCCTCTTTAATGCTTTCCCTTCTCGATAGGGCAGGCTCCAAACATCTAATCGCGGGCGGAGGAACATGGCCAGAGCCTTACACTTTTAATAAAAACCTTGAACGAAATAGCCACTTTTGGGGGCGAGATCAAAACGGCAAATTGAGCTTTTATAACGATTACAATCAGCCTCAAGGTAACGGCTATCACCATGAAGAATGGTACGTACCAGCTCAGCATTTAGGTCAAAATCAACGTTACTGGTCAAAATCTTATACAGACCCCTATTCACTACAACCTATGGTTACTGTCACAGCGCCTCTCTATAACAATAACAAGTTCTTAGGCGCTACTACCGTTGATCTCAAGCTAGAAGGGCTCCAACGTTTGCTGCATGACGCCACTCAGGAGTTTGGCGGTTATGCATTCGCACTTGACCACAACGGCAGATTTCTAGCGTTCCCTGATGACAAGCTCGCACGTTTATCCAAAACGCCTTCGGAAAATGGAAGCCTTTTACCGTACATCACGATGGAAGAGCTCGCTGAAAAATTTATTACCTTCGAGCCTTTTGCAAGATTAATTCGCTTGCAGAACAGATCCTTAATTCCACCAAATAGCTTTGAAATCAATACCCTTGCCACAGAGCTAGCAAACGACAGCTACCAAATAGACCTACCCGAAGCTACGATCATTGCCTCTTTACTAAACAGACCAGAAACTCTAACAGCACAACGGAGTCATGAGCTCATAGAGCAAGATTATTTTTTAAACGAAGCTGTATTTGTCACGGTAACCACTATGCCTAAAACCGCTTGGCAAATTGTTACAGTGATGCCTAATAGTTCAGCCCGGAAAGATGCCAAAACACTGTTTAATCAACTTCTTATGGCAACAATTTTTATTGTGCTAATAGCCATGGGATTGGTGTGGGCCCTACTTCGTTACCATCTTACATGGCCTCTATTTAAACTTACCCAACAGCTACAAGCAGGCTTATCAGACAATCATCGTTCGCAACAATTAATAAAAACTACGGATAAAGGGGAGCTAGGTGCTTTAACCCATTGGTTCAACCGCAAAACAGAACAGCTTTTAGAAAGCCAATTTCAAATTAAAAAATTGGCCTTCTTTGATCCTTTGACGGGCCTTCCCAATAGACGGTTACTTTATGATCGCCTAAACCAGCGCCTTGCTAGTGCCGAAAGGCAGCGTTGCAGTGGCGCTGTAATGTTCTTGGATTTGGATCATTTCAAACATCTGAATGACTCATTAGGTCACAGTATCGGAGATGAACTTCTCATTCAGGTTGGGAACAGACTCATTGAATGCTTACGAAAAGAGGACACTATTGCCCGCTTGGGTGGTGATGAATTTGTAGTCATTGTCACTCTGCCCCGTCTAAATCAAGAACAGATTTATGAACGCGCACGAATTGTTGCTAACAAAATTATTGAGGCATTAGATGTACCGTTCAAGCTGAATTCAAACCACTTCCACATCACCACCAGCATAGGCATTACCTTCTTCAATCAAGCTCAATTTGGTGCTGAAGAACTACTGAAGCAAGCAGATACAGCGATGTATCAAGCTAAATCAAACGGTAGACACCATTACTGCTTCTTCGAAAAAGACATGCAAACCAAAGCAGATGAGCGTCTGCGAATAGAAGCAGAGTTACGCTACGCAATTACCCATAACGAATTGAATTTGGTATATCAGCCTCAGGTAAATTCTGAGGGGGAATGCGAAAGTGTTGAAACACTGCTCCGCTGGAACCACCCTAAACGAGGCTTTATCTCTCCTGACGAATTTATACCTATTGCAGAAGAAAGCGGTTTAATCATCCCACTAGGTCATTGGGTAATTGAACAAGCTTGTAGCCAAATGAAAAAGTGGTATACCCAAGGTAAGCCTCTTCGCTATATCGCTGTTAACGTCAGCCCGCTACAGTTTAATCAAGCTAACTTCGTTAACGATGTGAAAGCCAGTATTCATCGTTTCCAGATAAAACCCGAGGAACTGATGCTAGAAATAACAGAGGGTGTAATCATTGATGATACTGAATCAGCCATTACTAAAATGCACTCGTTAAAAGAGCTAGGTGTCAAAATATCTATGGATGATTTTGGGACAGGCTATTCCTCCCTTACCTACTTGAGATTACTGCCTCTAGACGAATTAAAGATTGATAAAAGCTTTATCAACGATATCACTACAGATCCTAACGATGCGGTTATTGTCGGTAATATAATCTCTATGACCCACGAGCTAGGCTATTCCGTAATAGCTGAAGGCGTAGAGACATTAGAACAACAACAATTATTGTTGAAACAGGGCTGTAAACATTACCAAGGGTACTATTTCAGCAAACCTCTAAATGAAGAAGATTTAGAAAAATACTTAACCTGCGAAACGTTAACCGCTTAACACTTTGCTAAATCACTTAGGAATACTGACAACGTCAGTATTCCTTCATTCAGATAGTGATACCAAAATGTTAAGCATGTTCTTTTAAATAACTTATCAGTTGATCGATATCGATATGGAAACCATCAAAGGCTACCACGCCGATCGGATCGATCAACGTAACCCAGGGGGTTCCACCTGTACGATAATTAACCATTGTATTTGGGAAATGGCCTGGATCGGTTCGAGGTAGATTAGGGTTACCCGGATCATGACCAAAAGGCAGTTCCAGACCATATTTCAGCTGATTCTTACGTAAAGCACCAGCACTATTGATAGAGTGACCTTCAAATGTTGTTTGGATAACCGCCGCTACAATTTTGTCGTCATCAGGGAAGGCAGCTTTCAGCTTCTGCAAATTTGGAAAGCCAACAGAGTGACAAGAAGGGCACCATTCCTGAAAGCACTTCAAATAGATCCATTTGCCTCTATGTTCGGAAATCGAAAACGGTTCAGTCTTATTCCCTTGGCCATCGATCCAATGATTCACATTCAACTCAGGCGCTATTCGTCCCTTGATGCCACGAGTATTTTCTTTAGCTACGGATGGACCAGACAAAAGTCCAAATGCACCTATTCCTGCAGTCGCCAAAGCGGCTGATTTAAGCCATTGGCGCCGCGTTAACTCTTGTTTGCTCGGGGTGGATATTAACTTTTCGATTAGATACGACATATTAATCCCATCTTCTATGTGAGCTTCATAGACCCCCTCACATCGCGTTAGTTCATAAAACCAACAAAGCCCATCTTCTTAAATATCTTTATAATGTGTTGTACCCAAGAGTCGCTTCTATAGTTTAGAAACTGATAAATTAATGAGTGGTGTTATGAGAATTGTTGCGATCGCCCTATTCTTCCTAACCAGTACTGCATTTGGCGAGATGCTTGAAACAGAGAACTACAAAATTGTTATAACTAAGCATTGCGATGAAGGCGAAGTTAGTTGTGAAGATATCTCTTATACAGGCACATCGAAGAGATCTGGAAACAGTATCCACTTAAAAGGTAGATCTCTGCATCAAACTTGCGCTGATGGCATTACCCCATGTCGGTTTCTTGGTTACCGTTTTCAAAACGGTAATATCACCTACAGCGTTTATGAATCTGGTTTACTGCAAGTGATTCGTGAACCGGAAGAAATACTGATAGAAGAGCAAGGTAGCTGGTCATACTAATAAACCAGCATACTTTTTATAAGAGAATAAGAGAGAAAAGGAAAGATCAGATAGAGAACTCTTCTTTCTCCAAAGGTAGCCGGCCACTTTGTTGCCTTAACGCTTCCACCAACATACCCACACGTTCAGGTAAACCCTGATCAAGTAGTTCATGAACAGTGGAAAGCACATTGGTTTTAAAACTTTCACTCGCCCCGATATCAGAAGATAGATTATCCGCACTAAAGTTAAACTTGTGCCCTGCAGCTTTAGACATTAACCACTCAAACGCTTGCGGTCGAATTTCTACTTTTTCAAATTCAGCCTGTTCGTCAGCAGTGCGACCATCAGGTTTATACCAATAACCAAAATCTTCTAATTTTCGACGCTCAGGACCAGCAACACACCAATGGGCGATTTCATGCAACGCACTCGCGTAGAAACCATGAGCAAAAATAACCCGATGATGCTGGTTATCTCGATCAGCAGGCAGGTAGATTGGTTCATCATCCCCTTTTACAAGAATCGTATTTAGGGAGGTTTTAAAGAGCTGATTAAAAAGAGTAATCAACTCATCAACATTCGGTTCTTTCACTTATAACCTATTAATTACTAATATAAGGCTGCCAAGTATTTTGTTTCAACCACCAAGTATCACCGCTAATACGGTTTATTCTTGCTGCGACATAACCTTTTACATCATTATCAGCACGTAATAGCACAACTTCATATTCTGCTGTGCCGGTACTTCCGCTCTCTTCAAGTAAGTGCCATTGGCCTTTATCGGCTAACCAAGCTTCACCCGTGAAACGGTGGAAACGAATTAACACCCACTGCCCTTTTGAGGTGTAGGCTGATGCGATACGGAATGCCCCATCCTGCACTTGGCTACTGAGCTCATTCGCCATCATAGTGATTTGATCCAACACACCATTAAATGCGTCGGGCGATACGGGCTCAGATTGACCTGTCGTATCAGGCTCAACAGCCATAGCTTGAACTTCACTCGCTAAGCCCTGAAGCTGAAGCGCCAACTCTTTATTTTGTTGCTGAAGTTGACCCGTTTGAAATTTAAGCTGCAATAGATGGTCTTGCACCGCTGTCATTCGGTTAGCAATGATATCCAACTGACTCGCAGGTTGAAGCTCTGAAGACTGCGAAGGTTTTGTTGCTGGCTTGGGTGCAGGTTTCTCTGGTGTTGAAACGCTCGGTTGGCCTGTACTGTTTGCATTGGCAACGTCGGATTGGGATTTAACGCCCGCCGAGTTACACGCGGTAAGAATAAGTACCGAGCAAAAAACAAAAACTTTAGAAAAGGACACTGCGTCTCTCCTGACCTTGCAGATCGAAAGACGCTATTTTAACCCATTGTTCGACAGTTGGAAGCTTTGGAAAGGAATCGCTATTTAGATAGAAAAATATAACTGTATTTCTACTAATTAAGAGCTTTATTTTATTTTGACTACTTCTGTTGCCGTTTTCCCGCTGCTTTCGACCCAAGTAAAAGAAAGCTCTTCTCCTTTTGCTCCGCCTGCAAACGTAAACACAAAATATGGGTTTCTAGAAACCGTCGGTCCTAGGTTTACGGCAAACACCTCTTTGCTAGCATGAACGACCTGAAGCTCTTGGAGGTAGAGTGCAGGAAAAAATTCACCCGTTTTGCTGTCTTTTCGAAAACCACTTTCCATGGCATGTTTCGCCATCATTTTAACTTTGGTTTTACCAGAAGAAACCTTAGTTTTAACTCGAATAATACCTGTTGCCATAATAACTCTCCCAACGATTCCTCAGATATACTTAACCACAACCACCGACTGTGACGGTTACATCTTTCGCTGCGCTATAAAGTTTACCTTCAGCTTTTACTACGGCCGTGATCCGTGAGCTTTGAGCCATTCGAACCCGAGTAGACACATCAGCGTCTGTACCTTCTGGGATTTTAAACTCAACTGCTAGAGGGGCTGGATTATCTTTGACATAGATGCTGATCGATTCAACATTGGCGATACTTGTACGTACAGTGACCGGAACAATCGCACCATTTTCTGCCGTATCAGGCGTTTTCAGGATCACATCAGCACTTTCTTCAGGCGTCCCGCCTAAAAGCTCTTTTATAGCGGTATCTTGATCTTGCGCCTCAAACGCTGCCGCTTTCCATGTAGCTAATGCGATACGAGGCATCAAAACACCCGCACCGATCATCGCCCCACCTAGTGAAAGCACTTTGACCATTGATCGACGATTTATGCCCATTTCATTTTCCTCAATGCTTCGATCACTCTGTCGAGTTCTAAAACCATTTAACTGAACTATCACTTTAGCTTACGCAATTTCATCGAGTTGTAAAATGGCTCGAAAGAACATAAAACATCTATTGCATAAAATTATGATCGTTGAGCTTTCAATTGCAGGTTCAAATGACTCTAGAGCTTTTCGACTCCGAAACAAGCTTTTGATGTTGATATGACTAGCCACGATATAATCAATGAAGGCAGCCCAACCAATCCGATTGGTATAAACGAGATTTTACTGATTAGGATCGAGTTTTAAGTACTTCCCCCTATCCTCACATCCAAAACTAACCTAAAATCCAATTAAGGTTTTTAGCGAGTAACAAGGTAAGGAAAAACAATGGCAAATATTTCACTGACAGAAGACCAATTCCAAGTATTGGTTAAAGATTTTTTTGCCAAAAAATCGGCTCGAAAACTTCTTACCCAGCAGGAAAACATCGCAATAGCAGAACGCTTAAATGAGAAGGTTAGTTTACCTTTTCTAAGCGAAGCAAAAGAGCATGCGGTGCTTGTAAAGACCATTCTTAAGATTGATAACTACCTATATGAACAGCTTCCAAACGAAATTTATGAACTGATTCATAACCTTGATGAAGGTTTCGATGATAGCGAAGCAGCCCAGTTAGCAGCTCGTCTAAGCAAACAAGCTCACGATGACATCAATCTGCCGTTCCTAACTGCACACGTTGAATACTACTCAATCACCTTCGTTCTAACCTTGCTTATTAATGCAATGCGAGAAGGCTCAAACATTCAGCATGCGATTGCAGTAACACAGCACCCTCGTGTGATGTGCGATGATTTCCCTTTCCCTGATCTAATCTGATCACTATTTCTGATCTACTGATCCAATCCTCTCATTTCGCCGTAACAAAGCTAAATTACAACCTGTAAACGCTTTGTTACCGGAGAGAAGTAAGTTTGGCTTTCCAAGTGCTTTCATAAGCATCTATATTAATCTCAGCTCTACCCTACTCCTCGAGATAATCCTTTAAAGCGTTTTCTGGTATTCATTATTTATGATTCCGGCGAACAACTATGACAGAAACAAAACCACATGTTGCCATTATTGGTGCAGGTCTAGCAGGTACAACTCTTGCCGACATTTTGACTTCAAATGGCATTGATGTAAGCGTTTATGAGAAAAGCAGAGGTACGGGTGGTCGTCTTTCCAGCTGTAAATTAGATGAAATGAGTGCCGATCTAGGCGCACCCTTTATCTCAACAAATAATAGTGACTTTTCTACTTGGTTAGCTGAAAGTGGCGTTTTAGAAACTTGGTCACCAATTTCAAAAAGTTTCGACGGTGAAAAACAACAATCACCAAATCTAATCACAGGTAGCTCACGCCTTAGTAGCCTAACCAGACACTTACTGGCACACGCTAATTTTCACCCTGCGACTCGCGTTGGCTTTATCTGGCCAGAACTTGACGGCTCCCAAAAAAAGGTACGTCTTCGCGATGAAAAAGGTGAATCTCTGGGTGTATTCGATGCCGCTATAGTGACAGCTCCGGCACAACAAGCAGCAACTTTATTAGAAGCAGTACCTCGCTTTTCAAATACCGCTAAAGCCATTACTCCTTCAGCCAGTTGGGTGGCATTGCTTGAAACAACAGACTCACCAGATCAACCTGAACAACTAATAACAGAGCATCACCCTATTTTGTATCGTTGTATCAAAGAAAGCGCTAAACCTGGACGTAATAGTGTAAACGGCTCTGCAATATGGTCGATCGAAGCAAAGACCGAATGGAGCCAAGAACATATCAACCTTCCCAAAGAGGAGATAGAAATTCTTCTCACCCAAGCGTTTCTGTCTATAAAACCAGAGGCTAACGTTATAGGAGTAAGACGCTGTCATCGGTGGTTGTATTCTCGTCACCCAAAAACAGAGCATGGCATGCTTTGGGATGAGACAACGCATATTGGCGCTTGTGGTGATTGGCTACTAGGAGGGGATTTAGAGGGAGCATGGGTCAGTGCGAACAAACTGTCAGCAGAGCTTATATCATGCTTCAAATCTAGGTAACTGACTTCGCGTCACTAGATCTTCGTATCTTTCGAAAAGCTGATAAAAACCGTTCCCAACTTAATGCCAAACTTTTTGACTACTGCCCTGTTAAGTAGGACATTGTTTGGCATTAAAAACATCCAGTCATCAAATTTTACTTTATGCTGTCGACCACTGACATTTAACAACATGTCATAACGCCAGGCAAAACGTGCTTTACTTTGCTTGCCTTCAGCTCGACCTAAAACATCCCCTGCCGTTCCACTGTAAACCGCATTTTGACCACGCTTTATAACCCAAGTACGGTTTTCAAACTCTCCATCTTCGTAAAAAAAATCTTCTTCTAATGTGAGCTGATCATCCAACACTGTACCTTTTATCGCTACGGTAAATAATCGACGAATATTGCCAAAGCGATCCTCAAATAACCCATAGGCCATTGTTTCGCCGCGGAAATATTCAAAGAGATTAAGTTCATCAGGCCAATCAGTTTTATTCATTACAGTAAAATTTTGTTTCTCTATTTACTGAAGCATTACGTAAAAACCGATAGCTCAGATCATAACTGATCTAAAAAGCGATCAACCATGTATAATGCACCCCTCTAATATCAGTAAGGAATAAAACATGATCTCTGCTGAAGCAGCTGCTGTACGCGATCAATTGATCGAAAAAGGCCTAGAAACACCAACAATTGATAACGGCCTTTCACAGGAGCAAAAGTATGAGCGCATAAAGAGCTTAATGACTGAAGTTGTTGGGACGCTAGGGTTAAACCTAGAAGATGACAGCCTTACAGAAACGCCTCATCGCGTGGCTAAAATGTACGTCTACGAGGTGTTTTCTGGGCTAGATTATGAAAACTTCCCTGATATGTCGATGATTGAAAATAAGATGGATCTAGAAGAGATGGTGAAAGTTAAGGACATCAGTGTTCTTAGCTCTTGTGAACACCATTTTGTTACCATCGATGGCACAGCTAAAGTGGCTTATATCCCTAAGGATAAAATCATAGGTTTGTCTAAAATTAACCGTCTTGTACGCTTCTTTAGTCAGCGCCCGCAAGTGCAAGAACGTCTAACTAAACAGATCCTTATTGCACTTCAGACCCTATTAGAAACGGACAACGTTGCTGTATCAATCAACGCCACGCACTACTGCGTTAAATCTCGCGGTGTAATGGATGTTAACTCTCAGACAGAAACGACTGCATTAGGTGGAATATTCAAATCTAATGCACGTACACGCGCAGAGTTTTTAACTTAAAAACAAGGCCGATTGGCCATTTGGTAAGATCTATTAGAGCGTCTGGTGATAAGACGCTTTAAACACCTAAAAACTATTTGTTCTCGTTGATACAGCACTCATCTTTCAGAAAATCGATCAGCCCATCCAACTCTTGGTATTGAGGAACACAGTAGAGTGTTCTGCCCTCTCTTTGCTGTAACACCAATCCCACAGCAACCAATCTAGAAATATGATGAGATAAGGTCGACCCCGGAATACCTAATTCAGATTGAATCTCTCCAACAGGAACACCCTGTCTACCTCCCCGGACTAGATAACGAAAGATTTCTAGCCGAGTTGTATGACCTAATTCAGCTAACCGCTTAGCCGCTAATTCAATTTCCATAACCTAACCCATCAACAATATATTTCCATAGTAATGGAAATATATTGACAAAACAAAGTTAGAGCTAGACTATATTTCCATGATTCTAGAAATATAGAATAAAAAGGATAGATTTATGCTTAGCTATATAGAGAAATATGCTTCAGACCCTGAACTCGCATCAATGCTAACCACCAGCTTGGAAATGTTTCTGCAGCTGTTCTTGGAATTGACGCTCCTATTTATCGTGATTAGTTACTGTGTGGCTTTAATTAATCAAAAACTGCCAACCGAACGAATTCAACAACTGCTGGGTGGAAGAAATGGTCGTGGCTACTTAACTGCCGCAGGACTTGGTGCTGTTACACCCTTTTGTAGCTGCTCAACCATACCTATGCTGATTGGTTTATTGAAAGCCAAAGCGGGTTTCGGCCCAACCATGACGTTCTTATTTACATCGCCCCTTCTGAACCCAATCGTAATAGCGTTGTTTATTCCTGTGCTGGGACTAGAAGTAACCCTGTGGTACGCAGCTCTGGCTTTAAGTGCTTCGATTATTGCTGGGGTTTTATTGCAGTATTTTGGATTCGAACGTCATATCAAACCCGATATGCTTGAGGCAAAACCTATCTGTGGCTCAAGTTGCTCACCTTCACCAAAAACAGAGTGCTGTAATGAGAGAATTCAACAGGAACCAACTATCTGGAAAAAAGCCTGGGCAGAATCATGGTCACTCTTTCGAACCATGTTCCCATACATGATTGTCGCAATGTTAATCGGCGCCTTTGTACATGGATTTATACCGGATGATTTTTTTGCCGAAGTGGCTAATGCCGATAATCCAGTAGCAATCCCAACGGCTGCTTTGATCGGTATTCCACTTTATATAAGAGTGACCGCGCTGCTGCCATTGATCGGTTCGTTTGCCGCTAAAGGTGTTAGTTTAGGCGCGATCATCGCTTTAGTGATTGGTAGCGGCGGCGCAAGCCTTCCTGAAATGATACTGCTGAGACGATTATTTTACTGGCCACTGATGATCGCATTTTTAGCTGTAATCTTCTCAATAGCCGTAATCAGCGGTTTCACACTCAACACAGTCATCGGCTAATAGCATAGGTTTAAGCAGATAATTCATGTTTGGAAACATGATTATCTGCTCCCCACTCACCTAATAAGCCCATCAGGAAATAAAGCTATTTCCAGCCCAATCGCCAAACCTCGGCATTTTTTAGATCTTTCCAATCGATCTGCATTTTATATTTATCGATCACTGCTTCAATCATACAACCTGTAACCTCTTCGGTATCTGGATCACGCAGCAATTCAATTATGATAAAGTGTTTTCGTTTATTGATAGGTTCAGTAGCTGTCCATTTAGACAACAGCAATTTATTGGGATTTATTTGATTTCTTTTAGGTGAAAAAGCCATTCAGAATGACCTCTACTTAGCGTTATAAGCATCTAAGCTAAAACGTCGCTCTTGCGCATAATCCACTATAGGCTGAGGCCTATTACAGCCCATACTGATTAGCGGATCATGCTGTTGAATAGCGTTGTATCCTTCCAAATCTGGCAACCACTGAGCTATATACTTACCCTCTTTGTCGAAGCGTTCAGCCTGTCGCATAGGGTTAAAGATACGGAAATACGGTGCAGCATCAGCTCCAACCGAAGCACTCCATTGCCAACCACCTAAGTTTGAAGCAAAGTCCCCATCAATCAGATGCTGCATAAAGTAACGCGCACCTAGACGCCAATCTTGACGCAATATTTTGGTTAGAAAGGAAGCCGTTATCATGCGAACTCGGTTGTGCATCCAACCCGTTTGATTCAATTGCTTCATACCGGCATCAACAATGGCGTAGCCTGTTTCCCCCCGACACCAAGCTTCAAACAAATATTGATCGAATGACCAGTCCAATTTGCTTTCTATTTCAGGTTTGAAGGGAAACCAACGATTCATCTCTGGAAACTGCACAATTAAATGGCGGTAAAACTCTCTCCAAATCAGTTCTGTCACCCATTGATTTTCTAACCAATCTGGATCTTCAGAATAGGTCTGTATGGCGTTTAAGCATTGCCGTGTGGAAATAACACCTTGAGCTAAATACGGCGATAAAGAAGATGTCCCCGTAATGCCAGGAATATCTCTATGATCAGGATAAGGCGCTAGCTTTGAATGGATAAACTGATACAAGCATTTATGTGCTGCCTCACTTCCTGCAGGCCAGCTAGATTCTTGCCAATCAGCACCTAACTCCAAACAGTAACCTACTTCTGTAGGTAGTTCAGAAGGCTTTATCTCAAGTTTTTTCTGTTGTTTTGGTTCTGGCAGAGCCTCAACCCACTCTACTGAGAACTTTCTACGCCAAGCACGACTAAAAGGGGTAAAAACTTTAAAAGGCATCCCTTGCTGAGTAAGGATAGAACCCGGGGAAAATATAAGATCGCTGTCGAAGGCTTGTGCCGGAATACCCTTCGTCACAAAACTTTCCATAACCGCAGCATCGCGCTTTTGTTCGAATTCGGGATACTCACGATTGAAAAATAGTTCTGATACACCGTGCCGTTTTGCTAAATTCAGTAAAACAGCAGGAAGCTCTTTATTGGTGGGTGCTCTAACAATAACAAGGGGGATATTCAGAGCTTTGAGTTGATCACTCAGCTTAGAAAGGTTGGCTAAGTAGAACTGAATCTTTGCTTTGGATTCGTCCTGTAGTAACCACTGTTTCGTTGTGATCGCTGCAACAGCTAGAACGCCCTCACCATTACTTTGTTTACAAGCATGATAAAGGGCGTGATGGTCTCCTGTCCTTAAATCGTTGCGAAACCAAACTAACTTCATATTGTTTTCGCCTTATCACTATAGATCAATTTTTGAATCATTCCTCAAATATAATTTCTTAAGCCCAATTCATGAGGGTATGGATCTAAGTACGCTTGGGTCTGGATGTATTCACTACCATAACGCTTCAGGTAATGTTTTAGCAGCGCAAGAGGTACAACCAAATTAACCTCTTCCTTGCGATACTGCTCTATCGCTTCAAGAAGATCTTGCTTGGTTTCGGTATCAATATCTCTTTTGAGGTAACCCATAATATGCATCAAAGCATTGGTATGAGTTTTTCGACTCGCGCGTTTTTTTAGATGGGTCATTAGCTCAAGAATATAGGTATCAAGTACCTCTTCCAAAGGCACCTGAGAAGCTTCTGTAGCAAGATATTTACCTAAAAGCTTATAACCTTCGTAGCTGTGAGCCATTAACTGATATTTATGTCGGCTATGGAACTGAATCACTTCATGTAGCGATGGGGCCGACATGACCTCTTTTTGCCAACTGAAATAGACGAATACTCGAGTAATGAAATTTTCTCGCAGTACAGGATCATTTAAACGACCCTCTTCTTCCACAGGCAGTGCAGGGTTACGCTTCATAAATTCATCAGCGTAAGCACCACTTCCGGCCACATTTGGCATACCATTTTCGTGGTACACCTTTACCCGCTCCATCCCACAGCTGGGTGAACCTTGCATAAGAATGTAGCCACAAAGGTCTTGGTTGTTCGCACTTACCTCAGCAGCATAAGCCTTAAGCGGCTCTGTCACATCCAAAGAGGGATCTTTCGTGCCGAGAACACGCGGAGATTCAGCATCACCCACCAACCTGATAGGCTCTCGAGGAGTACTCAATCCAATCGAAACCTCAGGGCAGAAAGGCTTGAACTCAAAACACTCACTAAGGACATTAAGACAATATTTGGACCGCTTATGGCCTCCATCATATCTTACCTTGTGCCCTAATAAACAAGCACTTACACCAACCGGGATCAATTCATTCAAAGTTGCTGTGTTCATTGTTTATCCCTCAACGCTAAGCCGAAATAATCTATTTAGAAGCCAGTAATAGGCTGAACCAATTTGCCTAACAATGTACTGAATTTAAGTGGTGCGTCAGTCGCAATCAGGCAAATGCAATCTTCATCACTATCCACAAGAGGCTGGTGCTCAATTTCGCTATCAAGGTCCGCAATATCTCCGGCGGTAAAGCGCCCCATTTCATCGCTGAAAGAACCTTTTAATACTAAGGTCAGCTCATTGCCATCATGCGTATGTGCCAGCATCGATTTACCCGGTGCTATACGTAGTAATCGTGAGACACCACCTCGTTCGCTTTTACAAGGTAAATCATGATAGTAGACACCAGGAACAATGCGTTTCCACTCGATGTTCTCAAGCTTGTCGCCAATGTAATCAGCAAGAGGTGCTGGCACATCAGAATCAACCGATTTAACAGGCTTACTACGGGTGAATTCTACGCCGATATCCTCGTCATCCAGCATAGCCAATACTTGGTTAAGGGATGAATCATCAATAGTTGCTGGCTCAAGGCTTTCTAGAAGCATGCCGCCTATCGCTTCGGACTTTTGAGCACGTTCACGGCACTCAGGGCACATAGAGAGATGGCAAGCTGCAACCAAAGCCATTGATTGAGACATTGAGCCAGCCGCATAACTAACTAGGGTGGCTTCATCTAGGTGATGTTTAATGTTCATACATCATCCCTCCACATTACTCTTAATTTTTCTGAAGCTAATCGAATTCTGGATTTAACACTGCCAAGAGGTATCCCCAAACGATCTGCAATTTCAGAGTGAGAACGACCTTCATAAAAAGACATATAAATTGCCTGAGCCTGAAGCTCTGGAAGTTTATCTATGGAAGCTTGCATGCGAGAAGACAGAACCATATCAGCACAAGTATCTTGTGAATCATCGGCTTCTTCATGCCACTCATCTAGAGAATATTCCGGATATTTCTGCTTACGCATCCAGTCGATACTTTGATTTCGAGCTAAGGTAAAAATCCAAGTACTGGCTGCCGCTTTCGATTTTTGATACATGTGCGCTTTGCGCCATACTGAGGCCATAGTCTCCTGCATCAACTCTTCAGCGGTACTCTCTACCAAACCTAATCGAATAATGTAGGCCTTAATCTTAGGAGCGAAATGTTTGAACAGTTGCACAAACAGAGCTTTGTCTTTGGTTTCACCGAGCGACATTAATAAACTACTCCAATCTTGAGTAGTTTCCGGCTGCGGCATAGCAACAACTTTTTCCACGTCTTCACCTGGCGGTTTGTTTTCCATATGACTCCTTACGTGTACTCGCATGAACCGGATCACCTTTATGTATTCTTAAATACAATTTTTTTGCATTTAATAACTAAACCTAGTGATCTCAATACATTATGTGTGCGTATTAGTTACTGCAGATAACAATTAAACCTGTACAAACCTAACTATAAAACACATATTCAGTAACAACGGACTAGATAGATGAAAATTTCAGCCATGCGCCCCAAAAAGATTGCGATTGTTGGTTCCGGCATCTCCGGATTAAGTTGTGCATGGCTTCTCAACAAAGTCCACTACGTCACCCTCTACGAAAAAGATGACCGTTTGGGCGGCCACTCAAATACCGTCTCATTTGAACATAAGAACCAATCTATCGATGTTGATACGGGCTTTATTGTATTCAACCCCGTGAACTACCCTAACCTAGTTGAGTTTTTCAAAACGCTAGATGTTAAGACCTGCGAAACTGACATGTCATTTGCCGTTTCAATCAATCAAGGCCAATTAGAATATTCTGGTACAGGTTTATCTGGTTTGCTTGCTCAGAAGAGCAATGTTTTCAAACCTTCCTTTTGGAAGATGATCAGAGAAGTGATGCACTTCTACCGTAATTCGGAAGCTTTATCACAGCAACATAATTTAGATGAAATGACCTTAGGTGACCTCCTTACTCAAGAGGGCTACAGCAAACACTTCATATACGATCATCTATTACCAATGGGCGCGGCGATTTGGTCTACTCCAGTTGAGCAGATGCTTAACTACCCAGCGAGTTGCTTTATGCGTTTTTGTCGGAACCATGGTCTGGTTCAACTGAGTAATCGCCCACAATGGCGAACGGTTATTGGAGGTAGTAAAAACTATGTAAATAAAGTTGCCGAAACCTTAGGTGGCAATATCAGAATCAACAGCCGTATCCATAAAATTATTCGTTCTGATAACTGCGTGTTTATAGAAGACCACCACGGCAAACGAGAACAGTATGATGATGTTGTTTTAGCCTGCCATTCTGATCAAGCCTTAGCATTGCTTGAATCCCCAACAGATGAAGAAAAAAGGTTATTGCAGAACTTTCCTTATCAGAGAAACAAAGCTTACCTTCATCTAGATGCTTCGCTGATGCCAAAACGAGAAAAGGTTTGGTCGAGTTGGAACTACCTTTCCGAAGGTATCAGGGATAAATCTCAAGATGTATCCGTGACCTACTGGATGAATCAGTTGCAGCCGCTAAATACAGATACACCTATTTTCGTATCCTTAAACCCGCTAAAGGAACCGGAACAAGGGTCTATTATCCGTAGCTTCTTTTATGACCACCCAGCCTTCGGCAAAGAGTCACTTCAATCTCAAAAAGAACTATGGTCATTACAAGGCAAACAAAGAACTTGGTTCTGTGGAGCCTATTTTGGTTACGGTTTCCACGAAGATGGTTTGCAAGCAGGACTAGCTGTTGCCGAAGAGCTCGGTGGCATTCCTCGCCCTTGGGTGGTGCAAGACAAAAACAGCCGAATACATGTTCATGAGAGTAAAATACGCAAGGAAGACAACACCATTGAACGAGCTGAAAGTCATGGCTAATTTGCGATCGTCACTCTACCAAGGAAAAGTGATGCATCATCGCGTGAAGCCTACAGATCATCGATTTGTGTACAGCGTCTTTTCCTTGAAAGTCGACTTAGATGAATTGGATCAGCTAGACAAATTTCGATTTTTTTCGATTAACCGATTCAATCTATTCTCATTCAAAGAACGGGATCACGGTACCAGCAAAGGAAACCTTGCCGCTGAAATTAGACAGCATCTAATCGACAGAGGGCACAGCTCTGCAACTGAACGCATTGAACTACTTTGTTATCCAAGAATATTAGGCTTCACCTTCAATCCCCTCAGCGTTTATTTTTGTTACAACAAAGAGGATGAGGTTGAGGTCATTCTTTATGAAGTCAGTAACACCTTCGGCTCTAGGCATACCTATCTCATCGAATCACAAGGCAGAGACAAAGTGATTCGACATGGCTGCGATAAGTTAATGTACGTAAGCCCTTTTATGCCAATGGAAACCGCTTATCAATTCAGTATTACTCCACCTGACCAACATGTATCAATCGGTATTAAACAAGTAGAACAAACACCAACTCAAGAAGAACACTCCACCGTATTTTATGCTTCATTTAAAGGTGATCGGATTCCCTTAAATGACCGTAAACTATTGAAAATGTTCTTCCAATATCCGTTGATGACTCTAAAAGTGGTAGGCGCGATTCACTGGGAAGCACTTAAGCTTTGGCGAAAAAAACTGACCATTCAACCTCGTGATAAAAAGGTCAGTCACAGCATTAGCTGGCAAGATAAGCATGGAGTAACGCATTATGAAAGTTTATGAATCATCCAACGAGTTAACATCTAGCTCGCCTCAGCCAACTTGGTTTGAGAAAAAACTTCTCAAATACCTTACTGCCAAGCTAAATCAATCGATTGGAACTTTAAACCTCACTTTACCTAGCGGCTACACCAAAAAAATCGGCCATGCCTTCCCTATAGCTGAGGTAAAGCTGAATAACTTCCGTCCGTTAGTTCGTTTATTCTTCGGCGGCATTAATGGCTGGTCAGAAAGTTACTTGGCAGGTGATTGGGATAGCAAAGATCTGACTGCGTTGATGCAGTGGGGCCTTGCTCATGAAGACTCACTGAGTGACCTTTCACAGGCTGGATTTCTAATCTGCTCTTTGCACAACCTTTACCACTGGCGTCGAGATAATAGCCGTTCAGGTAGTAAGAAAAACATCGCAGCCCATTATGATCTAGGTAATGATTTCTACCAACCTTGGCTCGATGAAAGCATGACTTACTCAGCTGCTTTATATAAATCCCAAGATGAATCTTTGTTCGATGCTCAACAAAATAAATACGGCAGGATCATTGAGCTTTTAGACGCTAAAGAAGGTGAACACGTCGTTGAAATTGGTTGTGGTTGGGGCGGGTTTGCTAGAAAAGCTAGCCAAGAAAACAACTTACGCGTACATGGCATCACGCTTTCGAAAGAACAGCTTAAGTGGGCGAAGAACCAGATTGCAGAAGCTAAACAAGAAGATAAAGTTCATCTCAGTTTAACGGATTACCGTGACCTCCAGCAGCAGTATGACGCGGTGGTTTCTATTGAGATGTTTGAGGCGGTTGGCGAGAAACATTGGGACACTTATTTTGAAACCCTAAAGCGTGTACTTAAACCGGGTGGTAATGCTGTCCTTCAGATCATCACAATCGATGACGAACGTTTTAATAGCTATCGTAAACAAGCAGATTTTATTCAACGTTATGTTTTCCCTGGTGGCATGCTGCCGAGTGATAAACGACTTCGAGAGAAGTTTGCTGAGCATGGCTTTACCTTAAAAACTAAACAATTATTTGGTAAAGATTATGCTCGAACACTACGCGAATGGCATCGTGATTTTGAAAAGTCTTGGGGAGAGATTAATCATCAAGGCTTTGATGAAACCTTTTATCGTTTATGGCGCTATTACCTAGCGTACTGTGAAGGCGGTTTTGAACACGGATCTATTGATGTTGGTCTGTACGTCATCTGCCATGATGAAGAGAAATAATCTAAGAGTTTCATAGACTATTCATAAAAGCCCTATGTCATTCATTTAAATGAATACAAAGGGCTTTTTATTGATGGCTAAATTTTCCTCTCAAGAATTTAACCACTTTACCTATCACCGGTACTTTAACCAGTAACTCTGACCCATCCCAATAGTCATGGTGGAAAAAAACTTTTCCATGCTGATCGGCTTTTATAAGGCTAGTGCCGGCGAAATTTATATCTCCTGTAAGTCTACTTGTAGCGCGGTAATTCCAATAAATCATGGCTTGATTTTCATCAACCATCACTTGATCGACTTTGAAAACAACCTGATCTAACTTGGAGTACATATCATCTAAGATGGCGACAAAATCATCTCGGGTATAGGTGTGATTAAAAGGGTCCTTAAAGTCAAAATCATCACGTGTTTTCTCTAAAAGTGATGCAAGGTTATCTCTGTTTAACCCTTCTAAAGTTGATACATATTCCGTTATCCAACGATCCATGAATCCTGATCCTGACTGATTATATTTATCTGTTTTTAAGCAGCGCTTTGCTAACCAAAGCAAAATACCAACGATACGGAATGATGCTTAGAAATTTTAGAATGTAACTGAAACGTTTAGGAAATGTAATTTCAAATTGGTCTTTGATTAAGCCATCTAAGATACGTTGTGCAGCATCCTCAGGTTCTAATAAGAACGGCATTTCAAAGTCATTCTTATCTGTAAGCGGAGTTCTAACAAACCCAGGGTTAATCACCTGTAATTTTACTTGAGTGCCTTTCAAATCCAATTGTAATGCTTCGCATAAATGAATTAATGCAGCCTTACTCGCACCGTATACAGCAGCTGTAGGCAAACCTCTATAGCCGGCGACTGATGCCATCACGGCAATTTGCCCCGAGTTGGAGCTCAACGCCCTTTCTATAACTGGCTCCAAGCAATTGAGGGTGCCTTGTAAATTAACATCGAGTAAAGCTTTAGCCCTGCTAGCGCTAAACTCCTCGACGGGAAACGGATCATGCGTGCCGGCGTTTAATACAACTAACTCAGGAAAAGCATTATCAAACTGTTGAAGAGTTCGTTCAATTTGATCTGGTTGGGTGGTATCCATTTCTAATGGAATAATCTTACCGGGATAACCCAATTGTTCAGCTTTATGCTTTACATTGTCTAATGTGGAAAGAGTCCTGCCTGAGATAAATACATCCACGCCATTCTCTGACAACAAAAGCGCCAATGACTCACCTATACCACTGCCTGCTCCCGTTAACCAAGCGGATCTCCAGGGTAGTTCTTGGTTCAACATATCCACCGTCCTAAGAAATAAATAGATTTATCATTACTGGCCTTTTAGTTTTCTTGCGAGTTCAGGGTATTCTCCCTGATCTGAAAGCCATATTTGGATAAAGGCTTCAGAAAATTGCATATCCTCGATACCACCAATCCAAAGCTTATTATGGAAAAAATCAGCCTTTCCAGTGGTATTGATTTGGAAAATAAGTTGGTCGCCCTCCTTAATATCAGGCCATATATTCTCCAACCGAGTTAGCCATATTGATCTCGTATCTTTTGCCACCTGAAAACGTGCAAATTGTTTATCTGTTTCTGACAAGAGATCATCCCGACTGATATCACGTTTGTAATCCAAACTCAGTTGGAGAGGCGAACTAAAACCCTGAAAAACACCATTTGGCGTATAAAAAACCGCGTCATAAACATCAAACCAAAGGACTGATAACTCAGCTCTTCCCACCTCTTTCCAATTTTCTATATTGGGCTCTGCTTGGGCTTGGGCTTGGGCTTGGGCTTGCACAAGGGCAAATGCACTCTGCATGAGCAATAACAAACAAATCGATATATAACGAATAAAATTACACGTCTGAACGAACATATCGAGCCCCTAAACGATGACTGAAATACATAAGGAATGGGAAAAGTAGCAACCAGATCGCTGCCAAAAGCAGAAAAGAAGAGGCCATTGAGAAGCCAAGGGATACTGCTCCAAGTTTCGCTGCTGCAATGTAGGTACTGCTACCTCCTATTGCTCCCACCAGCGCTGATAGCAACAAGCGATTATTAAAGAACGCCAAACTGTGCCTGAGAGTGGCAACAAACCCCATCCAAAGAAGAAGTAACCAAAGAGGAGGAAAAGAAGAATTGTCGAATTCAAACACCCCGTAGAGGGTTAAAACTGAATCAACAACAAAGCCGAGGGCAGCTAACGAAAAGACAATACAGGTTTCTAGAGCGGGATCTGAATGAAAAATCAGATGAAGGCAAATGATAAAGCTGACAATGATGACCGCATCATTCCCATACAAAATACTCAGCCACCAAACAAGTTGAAAGCCGATCGCATTAACCCAGAACCGTTCGCTCATCTCTATCACCTATACCCTTTCTAGAGATACGAGCCACAACTCTCAATAGATCATAGGCTCATAATCCACTTACTTGATTTGCGCCTAAAATCACTGCTATAAGGATGAAAAACATGGATTTAAAAAGATGCGACACTGGAAGCGATATATCAGCTTAATTTTACCTACGCTCATAATTTTGGGATGTTCCTCGCCATCACTGACGACCCAAACCCCTTCCAAAGATGAAATTAAGCAAGAACAATCGATCCAATTAGAGAAAGCGTTTCGCTATCAGCTGCAACAGCAAACCCGGCTCGCTGAAGTCGCTCGCCCTTTATTGACCAAGAATATAGAAGCCTGCGGAAAAAGAACAAAACCGAGCTTAGGTATATTCATCCATAGCCTAGACGACTATAAAAAACCGAAGAAAGCCGTTACTAAAACCATCTATTCACTTAACGAACAACCTAATGTTTTACAGGTATTAAGTAACGGGCCCGCACATCAAAAGCTGAAAGTAGGCGACAAACTAATTTCCATCAACAAACAACCTTTTCCAAAAGGTACAGCTAAATCGATCAAACATCTAAGCAACAACCTAAAAGATCAGACCGTTGTAGAACTGACCGTTGAACGCGATGAAGACCTGATTACTCTCTCTATGAAGCCGGAGTTACTTTGTAATTACCCAGTCATTTTAAGCCCTAGTGATGCCATTAATGGCTACGCTGATGGCAGCACTATTGTCATTACTCAGGGACTGATGCGCTTTGCGCAGGATGATAATGAGCTTGCCCTAATTATCGCACATGAGATGGCACACAATACTCAGCACCATATCCCGCAACGGATCAAAAATAGCTCACTTGGCTTATTGCTAGATACAGCTTTACTCGCGAGCGGTATACCCTCGCCTTTAATCGCAACGGGACTAGGCGCAAATTTATATACTCAGCAATATGAGATCGAAGCTGATCTCATTGGCTTACAACTGATGCACAAAGCAGGATTTGAAATTGAAGGGTTGGATCTATTCTGGCAAAAAATGGCAGCAGTTCACCCTTCGACGATCACCAAAGGAAAAGAGATCTCTCACCCAACCACAGTCGAACGCTCTATTCTGATCCGTAAAGAGATTACTCGATTAAAAAATCTCACGAGTTCTGTCAACCAAACTTCAGCTACAACGTTACAGTAATTAGGAGCAAGGATTTAGGTGATACGAGACGTTTAACTGTGCAACTAATCGAACACTTTCTAATTCAGATAGAACGTCGCGCGTTCCAGATAGCTAGGATTGCTACTGGCTGTGATCAGGATGCATTGGATATAGTCCAAGATGTAATGCTCAAATTTGTTCATACCTATAGCGATAAACCAGAGGCTGACTGGAAACCACTTTTTCACCGCATGCTACAGAACAGAATTAATGACTTTCATCGTCGAAAAACGCTAACGAATAGGATTTTCTCTTGGATTAGCTTCCGGGCAAATGAAGAAGATAGTGAGGTTATTGAAGAAGAGTTTGTTGATCCTTCCGCCCTGTTGCCTGAAGAATTCTTACAGCATGAGCGATTTGGTGATGCGTTGCTTCATGAATTAGAAGCGTTACCCCAAAGACAGCAACAGACCTTTCTGCTCCGGATTTGGGAAGGCATGAGTGTGAAAGAAACAGCCGAAGCAATGGCATGTAGTGAAGGCAGTATAAAAACACATCTTTCTAGAGCAACTGCACGTCTAAAACAGAAGTTAGCAGCACACAATTTTATAGGTCCCGACCATGAGTGACCCTAACGACAAAGCATTTGTAGATGCTTGCAAAAAAGCACTAGATAAACAGGTAAACGATCAATCACCTGAGATTACACATCGTTTAGCCCAAGCCCGAAAACAATCGCTAGAGCAAAAAGAAAGCTCGTCTGAACCTACGCAATTATGGGTTCATTCGCTCCAAAACAATATGTTTCCAACAGGCATAGCGATGGCTGCGCTTTTACTTTTAACCTTATGGCTACCTATTAATGACGATACCCAAGAATTAGTGCAAAACAATTTACTTTCGTTAGAAACACTAGATCTGCTGAGTGCAGAAGAGGATTTAGATCTCTATGAAGAGCTTGAGTTTATCAACTGGCTTTCGCTCCAAGCTGAGCAGGGTTAGTTCAATAATGTTGATCTATAGCAGCTTACTCAGCGCAGAAGAAACAGCACCGAGTATGAGTTTTTTAGAATTTCTAGGCCAAGAAGAAAATGAAATCTGGATTAAACCCGCTCTTGAATTGAGCGACGACTCAACCAATGAACTAGAGCAAATTGAAGATAGATCTACGGAGGAGGATTCTAATGAAACTAATTAAATCACTTTTCCTAATCACATGGTGCCTATCATCCACTTACCTCAGCGCTGCAGTAACCCAATGGGATAGTTTAACGGATGAACAACAGAAATTTTTAGCTCCCCTCTCTGAAAAATGGAGTCAATTACCAGAAGAGCGTCAGCAAAAATTACTTAAAGGCGCAGAACGGTTCAAGAACATGACGCCGCAACAGCGAGAGCGAGCTCAAAAACGCTTTAAGCGTTGGCAATCCATGTCGCCAGAACAAAAAGAACAACTAAAGAAACAGTACAAACGTTGGAATAAACTAAGCCCTGAACAGAAGAAGAAGCTAAAGGGTAAATACAAAGAATTTAGGCAGATGCCCAAAGAAAAACGACAAGCATTAAGGCAACGCTGGCAAGAACTCACACCCGAGCAGCGCAAAGCCTTTAGAGAGAAGTTAAAGTCAAACACAGACAAATAAAACTTAAATCGGCAGAAATTCTGCCGTTTTTTTTGTCAACCGTTTTCCACCTACCCCGTTGTAGTTAGTAACAAACACAAAAACGTTAGGGGACACTTATGAAAAACATTATCGCTCAAACTTTAATGATCACGACTTTAGCTTTTACCGGCCTAGCGCATGCAGAAGATAAAGGAGATCGTGTAGAAGCTCGTTTAGATGCTAAAGGCGACCGCATTGAAGATCGACTTGATAGAAAAGGTGATCGAATTAACGATAAGTTAGACCGCCGTTCTGAGCGCGCATCCGCACAAGGGAAAGACAAATTAGCTGCTAAGCTGGATCGCAAAGGTGACCGCATCGATGCACGGTTAGATAAGAAAGGTAGCCGTATTGATGCCAAATTGGATAAAAGAGGTGATCGCTACAATCAAAATCACTAACCTACCCCTTTCATTCATCTCAGCCGCGCCTAACGCGGCTGAAATATATGGATCACCCTTTCGCCTATTAGAGAACCCCTTATCAACCATGTATACTGTCTAAATAGCACTATATTTGTGCTCAAAGATAATTAAAAACAGAGTGAGATTCGGGGTTGTATGCATGTCTGACGAGCCATTTTTCCTAAAGGAAGAGAAAGAAAAACTAGGCCTACAACGGAGCAACGGTCAAACAGAAGCTACACTAGAACCTCTGCAGTTGGGTAAACGTGTCAAAGAGATCCGTTTAAGCCAAAATCTGACTCTGGAAGAAGCGAGTAAACTCACAGGTCTTGCCCGCTCAACACTTTCTAAAATCGAAAACGAGCAGATATCTCCAACCTTCAGTGCCGTCAACAAATTAGTTAAAGGCTTGGGTATCGATATTCCTCAACTGTTCTCCCAACCTAAGCGCGGTGCCGGCGCGGGTGGTCGTCGAGATATTACTCGTGGAGGCGAAGGTGTACCCCACCCGACTCCTACCTATGAGCACGAATTACTAGCAACTCAGCTGAGTACCAAAAAGATGATCCCTTATCGCACAACAGTTAGGGCTCGTGATTTCGATGAATATACTGATTGGGTTAGACATGATGGTGAAGAGTTCCTGTTTGTTTTGAGAGGCTCGCTTCTACTCTACACAGAATTTTACGAACCTCTCGAACTATTCCCTGGAGATTCAGCCTATTACGATTGCGAGATGGGCCATGCATTAGTCTCCACCAGTGAAGAAGACGCAGAAGTTGTTTGGGTAACAGCTTAAAGTTACTCCATCGGAATCTAAATTCAGTAAAACTGCAAAATTCATAAACTAAGTTATACTGAGAATAACCTTCCTGAACACCGTCACACCATGACGTTTGCTTGCAAACATTTAGATGTGACGGTTTTTTTTGATCTGAACTACCAACCAAATCCAGCTAAGGCAATTTTATTGCCCTCTTGCCAAATACCTCTCTTCTTTAACTCTTCTAGAGTATTTGACGCATTTTCGCTGCTAATGCCATCGAACACAGATAGTTTGGCTAGGATATTATCCGCTAACTGTTCCTGCTGTCCTGAGTTACACCATAACTCATAGGTATCCATTGCAATGACAGGCGTTAAAAGCTCTGAGATAAACTGAATCCAACGTTGCAATAATTCTGTATCCCCAGCAGAGATAAATGGTTTTAGTAATGTACAACGTTGCTCAAGACGCTCTAAGAGCTGTGCTCGCTCAGCTACTAAAACTGGATATTTGGCGTTTCCACTGTGACTGAGGATGCCATCGTTTTCCGCAGCGACTTCAAAATATTGCAGATCCTCACAAGCGAAAGGTAGAAGCCAAAAAAGAGGGATGTCATGGTTAGCAGCGCAAATCATCTCTGCTTCTGGGGCGTTTCCCTCTAATCCTGGGACACCACTCATTGAAAGTAGAATAATGCGTGTTCCTAGCATAATTTTGTCCTTACATCTGTTCTACAGAATAACCTTGCTGTTTGAGCTCTTTCAGAATGCCATCTGGGCCAATCAGGTGAGCAGCTCCTACCAATACAAATTCAATCTCAGGCGTTGTAAGCATCGATTTAATCTGAGGCAACCAACGCTTATTTCTATCAACCAATAGGGATTGATACACCTTCGGATAATCGCTCTTCATCTGCTCTACGACAATCTTTTCAAGGCCTTCCGTATCTCCAGATTTCCAATAGAGAACCATCTCTCGCATCATACTCTCGGTCTCTTTCATATCCTCAAGCGTCTGCTTCAGATAACGCTCCTCGTTTCCCTCACCCAGCTCTGCTATAAAACCAATATGGTCTTCGATCGATTCAAGACCAAGGGCCTCCTTACCATCCTTAATAGCTTTCTGATAGTAAACAGTATCAGCACCATCTTCAGAAATACCTAATCGCTGAAACTCGATTCCAAGCATCGTTAACATAACGCCTGCTGGCTTCATACCGATAAATATGTGTGGAATAAGACCACGATCACGCAGAAACTGCTGGAGCTCCTGATAAAGCTCTGGGGAGATCATCTGCGTTAATAAGCGGCCATCACTATATGAAAAATGGACCATCAGTCTCACCTGAAAATTTGGATCGAGAATCTCTGACATTTCGGTCTCTAAAACAACTATATCTGAGGCGTTATAGGCCTGATCAAACGCTTTTGGAAACGGTAGGTCGGAAGGTGCTAAGACATGAATGGTCCCTGCAAGGTAGATCTCTTCCCCTGTTTTTGTCACTTTCCAAAGGGAGGTTTGGGCTAAAACAGAAAAACTAAAGAGAAACACTAAGAAACCTAAAATAAATCTTTTCATTTTATACTCCCCACTATTCTACTTAGGAATTAACTCACTGCTAATTACATACACTTTAGCTTCAAATCAAAGTTTACTCAGCTTTAAAAGGATATGATCTATACGAAAGCTTGAATAATAAATAATAAATGACAATAAAAGGGACAATATATGTCGGAGCTAACTTCTTCAGATCTAACGATTTTACTTGTAGAGCCCTCAGCCACTCAAAGAAAGATTATACGTAAAGAGCTAAACAAAGAATTAGTTGAGCGTATAGATGAAGCTGACAGCGTAGCGACTGCTATTAAACAAATAAAATCGGTTCGCCCAGATTTAATTATTAGCGCCCTTTATTTCTCCGACGGCTCAGCAGAGGAACTGCTTCAATTTATTCGTAACGACCCTTCTCTTACTGACCTGCCATTTATGCTGGTATCAAGTGAAAATAGACATAGTGAGTTAGACAAGTTTAAACAAGCGGGCATCGTAGCTATTCTGCCAAAGCCTTTTAATCACGATCATTTAGCAACCGCAATAAATTCAACTCTGGATATATTGTCCCACCATGAGCTGGATCTTGAGTATTATGACGCTGCCTCATTGAGGGTATTAGTAGTAGATGATAGCCGTATGGCTCGTAAAGTTATTACCAACGTTTTAAAAAATTTAGGTATTGAAAATATCACTCAAGCCACTGATGGCTCTGAAGCAATCCCCTTACTTCCCAATGGTTTTGATCTCATTGTTACCGATTACAACATGCCAGAAATTAATGGTTTGCAACTTGCCGAATATGTAAGAGGCTCTGGGGATTACTCTCATATTCCTATTTTGATGGTAACCAGTGAAGCAAGCCATGCCCATCTGAGTAATGTCGCCAAATCAGGCGTAAATGCTATGGCGGATAAGCCTTTTGAACCCGCAACTCTAAAAAAATTACTTTCCCAAATTTTAGATGATTAGTTCTATTTAGATGGTGCTGTAGAACAAAAATATCGCTGTTTAAAATACGCACAATTACAATGACTAAAATTTCACCAAAGATAACGGTATAAACTAGATATTAAAGGCCTGAGAACTTGTTATGGGCTGGCTGAGGTGTATAATGCCCGCTTTCCCACCAGAGCAGCCTATACTGTATCTTAAAATAGTATGCAGCCCTGCCCTAATTCCGAATAGGTAAGTCAAAGAATGAATTCAGAAGATCAGCTGTCCTTTGCTGAGCTTGGCCTTGCGGCTCCCGTATTGAAGGTCCTGGACGAGATCGGATACGAAACGCCATCTCCAATTCAGGCACAAAGTATTCCTCATCTACTAGAGGGTAAAGACCTTCTGGGTATTGCACAAACGGGTACCGGTAAAACTGCCGCATTTTCCCTGCCATTGCTATCTAGGCTTGATCTAAAAAGCCGTCATACGCAATTGCTTATTCTTGCACCTACTCGTGAATTAGCTATTCAGGTTGCTGAAGCGTGCCAAACTTATGCTCGTAACCTTCCTGACTTCCACGTTTTACCAATTTACGGCGGTCAAGCTTACGACAGCCAACTTCGCCAACTAAAACGTGGTGCGCAAGTTGTTGTTGGTACGCCTGGTCGTGTAATGGATCACATGCGCCGTGGCTCTCTTAAACTAGATAACCTTCAGGCTCTAGTACTGGATGAAGCCGATGAAATGCTTCGTATGGGCTTTATCGACGATGTTGAGTGGGTTCTAGAACATACGCCAGATGATCGTCAGATTGCGCTTTTCTCTGCGACTATGCCTTCGCAGATCAAGAAAGTCGCTGAGAATCACCTGAACTCCCCTGCTGAAGTTCGTATCAAAGCGAAAACAGCAACGGCTACCACGATCACGCAAAAATACCTGCGCGTATCTGGCAATCAAAAGTTAGATGCATTAACACGTATCCTAGAGATGCAAACGTTTGATGCCATGCTGATTTTCGTACGCACAAAATCTGCAACGGTTGAGCTAGCAGAAAAACTATCTGCACGTGGTTACGCTTGTGAAGCACTGAATGGTGATATTTCACAAAACCTGCGTGAACGTACAATCGACAAGCTTAAACGCGGTCAAATCGACATCCTAATCGCAACTGACGTTGTAGCACGCGGTTTGGACGTTGAACGTATCAGCCACGTTCTTAACTACGATATCCCTTACGATACTGAATCCTATATTCACCGTATTGGTCGTACTGGCCGTGCCGGTCGTGAAGGTGAAGCGATTTTGTTCGTATCGCCTCGAGAACAACGCATGCTTAAGTCTATTGAGCGCGCGACTCGTCAGAAGATCGAGACTATGCAACTGCCGTCTACTGATGACATCAATGAAAAGCGTGTACAGCGCTTTGTTGATCGCATCACACAGACGATCGATAGCCAAGATTTAGATTTTTTCAAAAACCTACTGACCGAATATCAGCAGGAACACGATGCAGATCCGCTTATTATCGCATCCGCGCTGGCTCACCTTCTACAAGGCGAAACTCCGCTGCTGATGAAAGAGCAAGAGCGTCCACCTCGTCGTGAACGTGGCGATCGTGATAGAGATGACCGTGGCAAGCGTCCACCACGTGCTATGTCCACTAAAGCAAAACAACTGAAGGATCATCCTGACGTTGAGATGCAGCGCTATTTGATCAGTGTTGGTCATGACCATGGTGTTGCACCAAAGAACATTGTGGGCGCAATTGCTAATGAAGCAGATCTAGATGCCAACTTTATTGGTGCTATCGAGATCTACGACGATTGCTCAACAGTTGATCTACCAACAGGTATGCCAAAATCTGTTGTACAACAATTACGAAAAGCAGTTGTATGTGGTCAGCGTCTTAATCTAAAAGAAGCTACAGGTGGCGGCGAACAGCGTGGCAGTGGTGGCAGAGGCCGCGGTTCTGATCGCGGTGGCAAAGGTAACAGCAATAGCCGTAACCGTCCGCCGCGTAGAAACAGAAAAGATAGCAAGAAAAAAGAGAGCTAAGCTCTAGTTTTTACCACTAAACATTCTTCCCCCTTCATGAACTGTTTAGTGCTTTCTCAAGGATGGGATTAAAAAAGGCAAGCGTAAGCTTGCCTTTTTACCTTCTAGATCACTGCTAAATCAATTACTCAGCAGTCACCATAATTGCTTCTACTTCGATATCTGCATCTTTCGGTAACTGTTTAACCGCAAACGCAGCACGAGCTGGGTATGGCTCAGAGAAATAACGCGCCATCACCTCATTAACCATCCCAAAGTGACTCATATCGGATAACAAAATAGTTACCTTAACCAAATCAGAAAGAGAACCACCGGCTGCTTCAGCGACAGCCTGCAAGTTTTTGAAAACCTGCTCTGCTTGTGCTTCAAACGACTCAGTAACCATCTCCATAGTGGCTGGAATAAGAGGAATCTGACCAGACATATAGACAGTGTTTCCAACGCGAACCGCTTGAGAGTAGGTACCAATTGCAGAAGGTGCATTTTCAGTACTGATGATACTTTTATTCATAGTTTTCCCTGTATAAAAGATAATTTGCATTAAATAGACGTAATTGAGCCATTACAAATATGCTTACTGGGGAGTTTACACTCCTATTAAAAATCTAACCAGCTAGGGTTAGATTGCGTATAATCCCCTCTTTTTAACGGATCCGATTTGAACTATGCAACGTGCTGACCTTCTACTTGTTGAACTGGGATTTGCCCGTTCGCGCACCCACGCGCAACAATTAATCAAATCAAGCAAAGTTCAAGCTGAGATCAAAGGCAATTGGCAGCCTCTTACAAAACCTGGTCTAAAGTTAGATCCTGATACACCATTTGAAGTTGAAGAAGATGAAGGTGATCGTTACGTCTCTCGCGGTGCTTTAAAACTTTTAAAGGCTCTAGATACGCTACAACTAGAACTGAGTGGCAAAACAGCTATCGATGTTGGCCAATCTACCGGTGGCTTTACTGATTGCTTGCTACAAGCAGGTATTGATGCTGTCGTAGGCATAGAAGTAGGTCACGATCAACTCGCTGAAAAGCTTCGTGGGGATCCTAAAGTCACTTGCTATGAAGGCATCAATGGCAGAGATTTACCACATGAAATGCTGCTAGAGCATACAAACGGAAAAGGTTTTGATCTGGCTGTTATGGACGTTTCCTTTATCTCTCAACGTAAAATTCTACCTTCTTTAATTCCGCTTATCGCTGAAAGCGGATATTTGATTAGCCTTGTAAAACCACAGTTTGAGGTAGGAAAAGAAGGCATCGGTCGAGGAGGTATTGTGCGAGATAGCTCACTCTACCCTCAAGTTAAAGCCAGAGTAGCAGAATGCTGTTCTGATCTGGGCATGAAAATTCTCGATTACTTTGAAAGCCCAATTAAAGGCGGCGATGGTAACCGAGAATTTTTGATTATTGCGCAAAAAATCTAGTCTTTAGTAGAGTAGCTATATACCACTTCTACAGCAGTGCCAGCGTTTTCGTAACGTATGCTGTCACATAGATCAGAAACCAAAGCGATACCTCTCCCGCTAAACTGGCCAGCACAGGAGCTTTTTTTACTATGTAGCCAATGGTCATAGTCAAAACCTTCTCCGCTGTCTTCTACTCTAACTAAAAGGCGGCCACCATGGGCAAATCGCGTATGTTGCAGGTATAGCGCAACTGCACCACTTGAAAGGGCTTCAAGTCTTTTTTCTCGCTCACTAAAGTACTCAGCAAACCCTTCAGGAGAAGATTTCAGGCTGGACTCTAGCTTCAACACCCCATGATCAAGGGCATTAACATAGAGCTCAGTTAATATGCTGAATACACTGTGCCACTGATCACCACCACCCTCTGATTCCTGTAGACGACTTAGTGCCTGCGCTACAGGGTTAATACGGGCTAAACTGGCTCCTTGTAGCTCTAAATTCCAGTTCCAGATATCGAGAATAGAGGACTCATTAACATCCAATTCAAAACCACACGGCGTGATCGGTTTGATATCTTCGGCTGTAACACTGCCTGGAATATCGATCAGAGAAATATCGTCTTTCTGAATATTGCCATCAACAAAGTCACCGAGATCGGACAGGATAATATCGACTAAATGGGTTTCAGGACTATTTTTCTGGGCAGCGATAGATTGATATAGCCGATCTTCACCAAACTGCTCAGCTTCATGATTTTCTGCCTCAATTACACCATCACTGAGTAGCAGAATATGGTCGTCCGGCTCAACCTTGGTATGTTCAAAATTAAGGTCTTTGACTGAAGGGATGATACCTAGAGGAGGGTGACTAGATACAATACGTTGCACCACAGCCCCGTTAGAGATCACCAAAATATCAGGTAAACCGCCATTCCATATTTTTGCTGTACCATCTGGGCTCAAAGTGACTATAGCCGTGGCAAGGAACATTCCAGTAGGTAATAATTTTTGTAGTTTACGGTTTATCTGAGCGATGATCTCTTCTGCATCATAACCTTTCGCAGTCATTGCTCTGAAGGTTTCAGATAAAGGCAAAGCACCAATCGTTGAAGTCAAGCCATGACCGGTGAAATCACCTAAAAGAACATTTAATTCGCCGTTTGGGCGGAAGGCACTTAGTTGGACATCGCCGCTGAATGTTTCAGCAGGTTGTTTATGAATCCGTATCTGATCTATAGCTACGTTAGCAGATTCAACAGCCCCACTTAATAACTGCTCAGCTACCTCTTCTTCGCGAGCTCGTAGATGATTTAAACGATTAACCTGACGATAGAGTTGCGCGATACGCCTTAGTGCAACAATTTTCCCTTCGAGCAACTCAAAAGGAAAAGGTCGCTGGATATAATCATCACCACCGGCATCAATAGCCTGTCGTATAACATCCTGCCCTTCAGCCCCGGTCACAAAAATTATTGGAATGAAACTGTCTTCAGCAGACTGTTTAATTTTTCTGGTAGCTTGAATTCCATCCATGCCTGGCATGTTAATATCCATGAGAATCAGGCTTGGATTTAATGCCTGGTATTTTTCAACCGCCTCTTCGCCCGTTTCAGCAAAGACCGCCTCCAATCCCATCTCTAGAATCATCTGACCTAATATCTGACGATTCAGGCGCATATCATCAACAATTAATACTTGATTATCGCCACTTCCAGCCTGACTTACTTCAGCTTCAACCATAAACCCTTAACTCTCGATAGTTACAAACTGATCGAAATTCGCAATTGTTAAAATTTTATGTACCGATTCATTAGGCTTCGAGATAATTACTTTTCCACCTTTCTTCTCCGCATGCTCTTTTAGCAAAAGAATCATGCCTAAAGCCGAACTATCCATATAGGTAGCCTTGGATAGATCCACTTTAAAAATAGTACCAGGGACATCAACATTTCGGTAAGCATCTCGAAAAGACTGATGTAAGGAGTAATCAAACTGCTGAGACACAATAATATTAATCGTTTTATTATCACCAGCATTTTGTACAGAAATTGCCATAAGTTATCCCATCTTCCTAAGACTTTGTGGTTTGTAGAACGCTACTAGAACAGCTCCACTTCCCCTTCATCCATATCATTCTGCGCAACAGTTCGCGACTGATTGCGATGTAAAGACTCCTCTCTTAACTCTTTACAACGTGCCATACACTTTTCTGCAGCGGCACTATTAACTTGATGATCTGGCGTAATTACATTTGAAATTAATGCTGATACCTCATTCAAGGAATCGACATTGTGCTCCACTGATGAAAGCGCTTGAGAAGAGATATCTTCAAACTGTAACGAACGTACAGCCTGATCAACACTGCTACTGAGTTGAGTACCAATATGTGAAATTTCAGTAACCTTCTCATTTAAGAAATGATTCATGTTAGCCATATGCTCAAGCATTTGACCCATCTTATCTTTAGTTCCGATCGTGTCACTCATATCAGTAGAGGCCATTCCACCTACGGTGCTACGTAGGACTTCTATAGTTTCTTTGGCAGACCCGATCTCTTCACGAATTTCATTATTCAAAGTAGCAGAATTAATCGACAGAGTTCGAACTTCATCCGCAACTACAGCAAAACCTCGGCCGGCTTCGCCAGCTCGAGCTGCTTCAATACTTGCATTCAGAGCCAATAAGTTTGTCTGACTAGCGAGCCCCTCAACATTTTCGATCAAACCAAAAATGCCATCCAATTTTTCGACCATATCATCTATATGATGGACGGTTTCTAAACTGTTTTTACTTACATCAACCATTACATTCACAAACTGATCCAAAGTGTGACCTGTTTCAGAGATGAAACTTTGAATACTGAATGTTTCTTGGTTTAGATTTTGCTCGCCACCTTGAGAATCACCTTCATGCGTTTGATCAATAATTTCAGCTGTTAATGCTGCCTGACGACTTGCCAAATCATGCATTGTATGAAAACTATCGCTCATCAAATGAACCGATTCTTTAATCAACCCATCTACACGCGACACCTCTTGATTTACAATCATCGCGTCGTGAACAAGCGTCTGAGAAACTTCGTTCACAGCCTCTTGCAGTACTGGGTCAACACCAACCGAGGAACTAACCACTCTACTTGTTCTCGTTTCCGAGTTATTTTGTGAATTTGCAGCCTTATCTTTAATTACAAATTGAGCAAGAAGGGCAGGTATTAGCACCACCAGACAGATTAGGTTCACGATACTTTCCAGCCCTAGAACCTCTGCAGTCGCTAACACTAAACTTGCCACCAAAGCGGCAACCAACATTATTTTCTTTAACGTCATTTAGCTAACCTCAATCACTCAAAATTACGAAAGGTGCTGGACCAATCGCTGCGCAATATCATTTAATGGTACAACTTCTTTTGCGGCTCCAAGCCTTACAGCAGCCCCTGGCATTCCCCATACAAGACTTGTTGCCTCGTCTTGCACAATAGAGTGAGCACCTTTATCCACTAGGCTTTTCATAGCCATTGCACCATCTTCACCCATACCCGTTAGCATGACAGTCGTCACGTTACGCTGATCTAAAGATGCAATAGAGTCAAACATAACTTCTACCGAAGGCTTATGGCGATTTACTGGAGCGCTATCATCTAAAACACAAACAAATTCATGACCGTTCTGCTTTATTCTGAGATGAAAATCCCCCGGTGCGATATAGACATGCCCCGGTTGAAGAACATCGCCCGCTTTCGCTTCAGCTACATTTAGATCACAGTTCTTATTTAGACGATTTGCAAACCTATCACTAAAACTCGCAGGTATATGCTGCGTAACAATGATCGGTGGCATATTGGTTGGCAATGAAGCCAAAATATGATGCAAAGCCTCTGTTCCACCTGTTGACGAACCAATAGCGACTAGCTGATTTCTTGCACGCGCCATAGGAGCTTTAGTAACAACTTTTGCGATTTGCTCTCGATTAATGCGATTAAACTTTAGTTTGGCAGAAGTTGAAGCTGCAGCCTTCACTTTCGCGACTAAATCAGACTGAAATAATTCTAAATGATCGTCTGACTGAGTGTTTGAAGGCTTAGCTATATAATCTATCGCACCAATTTCTAATGACTGTAGAGTGGCATCAGCGCCTTCATGCGTCAGAGTCGACAGCATAACTACAGGCATCGGGTTTAATTTCATTAAATTCTTTAAGAAAGTGATGCCATCCATTTTTGGCATTTCAATATCTAGCGTTAGCACATCTGGCTTCAACTGCTTGATCTTGTCTCTAGCATCGTAAGGGTCAACTGCAGTGCCTACGACCTCAATACTAGGATCTAAAGATAACAATTCGCTAATCACTCCGCGGACCAAGGCAGAATCATCAACTATCAATACCCGAGTTTTTTCCATATCAGGGTAATTTCCTTTAAAAGAGTTCAACATCGGAATCATCCAAATGCTGATCAACATCAATTTGGTAAGAACGCTCTTCAGCAATTACAAGCTGGTCATCACGGTGATCTAGTTTGTTAACTAACATACGTCCAGTGGTTGGGAAAAATGCCACTCGACGAGCTTGATCTCCACCTAAATCTGAGGCTATCAGTTTTAAACCTTCGTCATCTATATACTTAAGAATAAAATCTATATTTTGCTGACCGATATTGGCGATGCCAGACATCATATTCCCACCGCCAGTTAACTTGACTTGTAAGTTTTCTCTCAGGCAGCCATGCTTCATTAGCTCATTAACCAACTGCTCCATAGCAAACAAACCATATCGAGAGGATCGCTGCATATCATCATTGGGGCCGCCAGTAGGCAACATAAAATGATTTAAACCACCATAGCCCGTCACAGGATCAAAGATACAAGCCGAAATACAGGAGCCCAACAAAGTCGTGATAACCAACTCATCATTTGCAATATAAAACTCACCCGGCTTTACCTTTACGGCATAAAGCTCCCAGCGCGGCTCCCAGAAAGATTTAAAATGCTGAAAACCGGATACATATTTAGGTAGTTTCTGTTCTACAGGCATCCAGTTCACCCTACCTTTCTGTAGATAGTTTTACCCACTAACTCAAAATTACTAGCATGGCGTGCCAATGCTTCAGAATGCCCTACAAATAGATAACCATTAGGTTTGAGTAAAGAATGCATTCGATCCAATAAGCGTGCTTGCGTATTTTGATCGAAATAGATCATTACATTTCGACAAAAAATAAAATCTAAAGGCCCTTCGATTGGCCAATCCTGCATCAAATTCAGATAATTAAACCTGAGCAAATTTTGCAGTTCAGGTTTAACTTTAACAAAACCTTTTTGTGAGCCCTTTCCTTTCAAGAACCAACGTTTCAGTTGTGAATCAGGCAGATTTTTTATTCGGTCTTCCGTGTAGATACCCGATTTTGCACTACTCAACACTTTGGAATCTATATCAGTCGCCAATAAGCGGATATCCCAACTCGAAGGGTCTATCCCCGCCTCTAACAAAGTGATTGCCAAGCTGTAGGGCTCTTCTCCTAGAGAACAACCAGCGGACCAACCTCTAACCCGAGAAGCATTACTCGCTTTTATTTCTGGAATAATCGTATTTGTTATAAATTCAAAATGGTGCTTTTCACGGAAAAAAGCAGTTAGATTTGTGGTAAGCGCATTAATAAATTGACTAAATTCGACAGGGTTATTGTCTAAAAAAGAGAAATAATCATCAAAGTTAGCAAGTTTTAACTCTCTCAGGCGTCGTACCAAACGGTTATAGGCCATATCTTGCTTGTGATCAGCTAGTACAATTCCAGCATAATCGTAAAGCTCATCCCTTACCTTCACAAAATGTTGTCTTGTAAAGGTAAACTCTCGGGATCTGGTAGAATCTGATGCCATTAACGCTCCCTGAAATTTAAAAGAGTGTTAAACAGCCTATCAATTCAGATAGGCTGTTTTTTACTACTTAAAACTCTTCCCACTCATCACCACTAGCACCGGCACTTATAATTGGCTGCTTTGGTACAGTGCGTTTAACTTCAGGCTTGCGCTCAGTTTGAACGTTCTGGCTTGCTAACTCTCTTAGACGGCTCACACCTTCAGTTTTTGTCGGTGCTTGCACTGAGCTAGACATACCCTCTGCTTCTACTACTTCAAATTGGTTTACTAGAGTTTGAAGTTGACCAGCTTGCTCTTCCATAGACGCAGAAGCAGCCGCAACCTCCTCTACCAGTGCCGCATTTTGCTGAGTACCTTCATCCATTTGCGTTACAGCAATGTTCACTTGCTCAATACCAATCGCCTGTTCACGGCTAGCTGCAGCAATTTCACTGATGATTGTCGATACGTTTTTGATAGCGTCCATGATTTCAGCTAACGCTTTGCCGGACTCATCAACGAACAATCCACCCTCTTCAACTTTTTCAACGCTATCGCTGATCAGCTCTTTGATCTCTTTCGCCGCACTTGCGCTTCGTTGAGCAAGACTACGAACTTCGGATGCAACTACTGCGAAACCTCGACCTTGTTCGCCAGCTCGCGCGGCTTCTACAGCTGCGTTCAAAGCAAGCAAGTTAGTCTGGAAAGCAATTTCATCAATCACGCCGATAATTTCTGCAATTTTGGTCGAGCTAGCACGAATATCACCCATTGAGGTCACAACCTTATTGGAGATCTCGCCACCCTTCTCAGCCAATTTCTGAGCATCACTTGCCTGATTTCGTGCTTCATCAGCGTTGTCAGCATTTTGCTTAACCGTACTGGTCATCTGCTCCATGCTTGCTGCAGTTTCTTGTAAACTTGCAGCTTGAGATTCTGTACGGGAACTTAGTGTTGTGTTACCACTTGAGATTTCAGAAGCACCCGTTGTGATACTTGCACCCGCTGTTCTGATCTCACCAACCATTGTATTTAAGTTGTGCAAGGAACTATTAAGCGCATTGTTCAACTCTGCAAATTCACCTTGGAAATTACCGGACATCTGCTGGGTCAAATCACCATCAGACATAGCATTTAACACACGTTTAACTTCGCGAAGAGGCTCTACTACAGCATCCAGCATTTGGTTAACACCAGAAGCAATATTCGCCATAAAACCACTATAAAGTTCTACATCTAGTCGCTCGTTCAATTCGCCTTGTGAAGCTTTTTGAATCAGATTAGCAACTTGGTCTTCCGCAACAAGCTGATCAGTAATATCCATCCACTCAACAACTGTACCCAGTCGTTGGCTGTTCTCATCAATTACTGGGTTGGCAATCAAACTAAAGCTACGTGTACCAACTTTAATTTTACCATTATATGTGGTTTTAAGACCTTCCAGCATGCGGCGCTGATGTTCAGGATTTTTATGGAAAATATCGAAATTAGATCCCAAAATTGTTTCAGCATCAAAATCGGGTAATTGTTCACGAATATCTGCTTCAGCATTACGCATCATTCCTAAGACTGCATCATTACAATAAATAATATTGCCGTCGTTATCCGCCAACATAACATTAGAAGACACGTTATCTAGAGCTACTTTAATGCGAGAAGCACGATTCGCTGCTTCTTTGGCATCATTCACTTCGTAACCGAGCTTTGTCGCTAGAATTTTGACATTTCGTTTTAGCTCACCCGTTTCGCCAGGTTCATCCAAAGGAATTGGCGCTAGATAGTCTCCTTCAGTGATATCAAGCATGTGTCGCTTAGCTTCTTGCAGAGGTTTTATAACATCTGTTTTAAGGCTCTTACTTGCGCCAAAGAACAAGTACAAAAAGGCGAGAACAGGACCAAGCATAAGTGCTTCACCTGGAAGACCTGCAAGATAAATGGCTGCATTAATTAATAGAGCACCAACCACTGCCACCACTGCATGATGAGTTACCTGACCACCCAAATTTTGGCTTGGAACTGCTCCAGGTGAAGGCAAGGTCGCCTCATTCCGTTTCAGTTTCGCATATAGAGCTGTAGCCTGTTCAATTTCATCCTGACTTGGGCGAGTTCGTACAGACATGTACTCAACAATCTCACCATTGCGGAAAATAGGGGTAACATTAGCCTTAACCCAATAGTAATCACCATTTTTACAACGGTTTTTTACTAATTTTGACCATGGACGTCCCAACTTAAGGGTATCCCATAGATCTTTAAAGGCCGCAGGGGGCATATCGGGGTGACGAACCACATTGTGGTTTTTCCCCACTAACTCATCCCGACTAAACCCACTGATCTCTATAAAGTCCGGATTGGTATAAGTAATTATCCCTTTCAGGTTTGTTTTTGTAACAAGTTCCTGACCATCTCTGAGCTTAACTTCGCGATCCGTAACCGGCTCATTGATTTTCATTTCTTATCCTCCGCCCCTTACACTTCAGCTCTTGTTGATGAGTCTGCAGCTAACTCATCGGAATTCATTAATTCATCTATGTCCATCAGGACAATCATTTTGTCATCCTGCGCCACAAGGCCAGTAATAAATTCAGCATTTATCACTCCACCTATCTGTGGTGCTGGTTGTATCTGATTTGTTGACAGCGTATATGTTTCAGCAACCGCATCAACAATGATCCCCATCACACGTTGACTAGTGCCACTATCTACATTGATCACAATAACAACTGTTGTAGGCCCATATTCGACAGGATTAAGACCAAATCGCAAACGCAGATCAATCACAGGAATAATCGCCCCACGTAAGTTCAGCACACCTTTTAGGTAGTCAGGCATATCTGGCACATGAGTAACCGGCGTCCAGCCTCTAAGTTCCTGCACCCTAAGAATATCCACCCCGTACTCTTCATCATCAAGAAGAAAACTTAGATATTGGTGCCCATCGGCTGTTTGATCTAAAAGCTCAGATTGCTCCTGCCATTCAGTATCTGTCATGCCACAGCTCCCTGATCAGCATGTTCACTACGTGATATTTCATTTCGTTTTTGAGCAGCTTTTGCCGATTCAAAATCCAAACCGCGTTTCATCAGACCGGCAATATCAAGGATTAGCGCCACACTGCCATCGCCCAAGATCGTTGCTCCTGCAAACCCTTCAATACGCTTGAAGTTAACTTCCAAGCTTTTAATTACAACCTGCTGCTGTCCAAATAGTTCATCTACAACTAAACCGATTTTTTGCCCACCATTTTCAACAATGGCGATTAAACATGTATCAGTTTGATCTTCGTCGACAGGAAGCTTAAATAGAGTACGTAAGTTGATAAGCGGGATATATTCTTCGCGGAAATGAAGCAGTTTGTTTTCACCCGCAATCGGGCTCATTGCAGATTTATCAGCAAGGATTGTTTCTACAATAGAAATCAGCGGAACAATATAAGTTTCGTTATGCACACGAACAAGCTGACCGTCTAGTATGGCTAAAGTCAGAGGCAGACTGACACTAAAGGTTGAACCGTGACCGGGTTCAGAAGTCACGCTGACATGCCCGCCTAACGATTCAATATTACGTCTTACTACATCCATGCCAACGCCACGGCCCGATAGATCGCTCACCGCATCAGCTGTCGAAAAACCAGGTTTAAAGATAAGCTCATTAATTTCACTATCACTAAGCTGCTGATCAGCGGTTATAAGCCCGTTATCTAATGCTTTCTGGTAGATTTTTTCGGTGTTTAACCCACGACCATCATCGGTAATATCGATAATGATAAAGCCACCCTGATGATATGCATTAAGCTCCACCCTGCCGACTTCAGACTTACCTGCAGCCACACGCTCATCAGGCGCTTCTAAACCATGATCAAGAGAATTTCGAATCAAGTGAACCATTGGATCACCGATCTTCTCCATTACGGTCTTATCGATTTCCGTTTGTTCACCTGTAATAACGAGCTCTACTTTCTTACCTAACTTGCCACTGACATCATGAACCAAACGAGGGAAGCGGTTGAAAACAAAACTAATAGGCAACATACGAACACGCATTACATCTTCTTGGAGATCGCGCGTGTTTCTCTCTAATTGCTCAAGACCAGACTGCAGGCGCTCGACTTCAGAACCGCCGGTTATTTCAGCGAGCTCTTCTCCCACCTGTCCAAGCATGGCTTGAGTGATTACCAATTCACCAACACGGTTAATTAGTGCGTCGATTTTATCTGTATCTACCCTAATAGAGCTGCTCTCAGCTGCCTTAGGTTTCCGAGCTGTGCTAGCTTGATTTGCAGGTACAGAAGCACTTGATTTTTGTGTCTCAAGTTTGGGTGCAGACTCTGCTATAGGGGCAGAAGATTGAATTGCAGGGGGTTCTACGTTTGATGGCGTTCCACTTTCTACAGAACTTTCCTCAACTTCATTAGAAGACTGTTGCACTTTAGGTTCTAAATCTAGAGTACATTCATCCTCAACCCACTCAAACACCTCTTCTATTTCTTCTTTACTGCAATCAGATATCAGATCTAATTGCCAAGAAAGTAACAGCTGCTCTGGATTAAGCTTATCAAAATCGACTAGTCGCTCTAGATTAACTTGAATATCAAGTTGACCTAATTCTTCTAACGCTTCAAACATGAAACTAGGTTCATTGCCTGTTTCAAGCATTGAAGGCTTAGGGCTAAACAAGATTGACCATCCTGCTTCACTGCTTACAGCATCCTCTTTAACAGTGAGAGGATCAGAGCAAGCTTTCCCCTGATTTACTTCGAGATCACATTCGTCTTCTACCCATTCGAAGATTTCCCGAACCTCATCTTCTGAACAATCATCAGAAACGAGCTGTAAATCCCAAGAGAGAAAAAGTTCTTCTGAATTTATAGATGAAAAATCAGGCAAATTTGCAAAACTTGGAGTTGCCGTTAACTCACCTAACTCAGCCAAGGCTTCAAACATAAAAGCAGGCTCGTGGCCTGCCTGGAGTAGATCACGATGAGGGGTAAACTTTATATTCCAGCAAGACATCTCAGCATCAGCCTCACCAGAATCACTTACTGGAGCCTCGGACAGCGCTTGATCTTGAGAAGGCTCTTGCCCCAAAGCTTGCTCTAAACGCTGTTTTACTTGCTGGATCTTCGCAGCATCAACTTCAGGGCCATCTTGAGCCGCTTCAAGAAGCATTTTGATACAATCGACAGACTCAAGTAAGAGATTAACAAGCTCGGGGGTTATGGACTGTTTGCCACTACGTAACTCATCTAATAATGTTTCAACTACATGGGTAAAATCTGCTACTTCGTTGAAACCGAACGTGCCCGCACCGCCTTTTATTGAGTGCGCAGCACGAAAAATAGTATTGATCGTTTCTTCATCGGCTGAATCAAGATTTAGAAGGCTGGACTCCATAACCTCTAAACCTTCATAGCTCTCTTCAAGGAAAGTAGCTATAAACTGTGATAGATCAATACTCATAATGCTATCTACCGTACTACACGCTTAATTGTGCTAAGAAGTTTCTCAGGATTAAATGGTTTAACGAGCCACCCCGTTGCACCAGCCGCTTTACCCCTCTGTTTCATTTCAGGGGAACTTTCGGTAGTTAAAACTAAAATTGGCGTAAACTTAAACGCGGGTAATTTACGCAACTCGGCACACAATGTAATGCCGTCCATAATCGGCATATTTACATCTGTAAGAACCAAATCGAAACGTCCTGTTTGAGCCTTACCTAAAGCTTCCTGCCCATTAGCCGCTTCTACTACTTGGTAACCTTCCTGTTTAAGGGTAAAGGTCACCATATTTCTTAGGGAAGCCGAATCATCAACAACTAAGATGCTAGCCATTTATACTAATCTCCACATAAATCCTGAGCAGGTTAATCATTTTTAAGGGATAGAGTTTTTTCTAGACCTAACTGACATGCAGTCTTCACTAGAGAATCAGAAGGGTTTTTCCACTCTACAGACTTTTGCAAGTTTTGCGCTTTCAAGCAAAAAGCCGTTAACAGCTGCAGTGCGGCAGTATCTACTCGACTGAGCTGAGCACCATCTAAGACAACAGAATCAACCGAGTTTAGGTAATTACCTAACTTTTGCTGCCATTCAGTCACATTTGCAATAGATAGCTCTTCAGGCATTGCCAATACACTGTTAGCGTCCATCATGGATGTTCCTTATTTCTATAAGAATTACATCAATATACCGCTTCAATACACTTTAAATTACAAGGGGTATAAAAATCATCTATAAAATTCGCCTAACTGGCACAATATGTCAAAGGATATTTATCAAAAAACTCTGATATTTCAGCATATTGCTCAAAACTCTCGACTAGTGATTACATATCAGTCAGTTTTGAAAAAGGTAGACTAGCTTTTCAATCATTTAGCTTAATAGCAGACAACTGCGCCTTGCGACGATCAGTATTCTTTAAAATCCTTGAACGCTCATCTTCCGACACTTTACTCCAACGAAGGATTTCGTCTAAAGATCGATAACACCCAACGCAAATATCATGCTCATTCAGGCAACAATTTCTTACGCAAGGGGATTCAATTTGATTTGGATTGGATTTAGAAAGCATAACTTCATTCCTTTGGCCAAACCGGCAATAACAATAATGTTGGATCATTACAGTTTGATGTACCGATATCGAGCTCCTTAAGCAATTATAGGGGGCTCTCCCCTAATAAGAGCATAGCAAAGTTTACCAATTCCGCTTTTTATAATGGCTTAGTAAAAGGCTTTCAGATTTTATGGAACCAATTGCTTAACTACCTCTCTAAATTTTCATTACCAGTATTTACAGGTTCTGTCGAAATGAAAAAAATAATTGCCATCTCAGCCATTTCAATACTTGGCGTGGGTATTGCGACCTTGTCCACAGGAAATGAGCAAGCCTCCCTATCAACTGCACCAGCAATAACACAATCAAATCAGCTTGCTATAGCTACTTTCGCCGGCGGCTGTTTCTGGTGCACAGAATCAGACTTTGAAAAGCTCGATGGTGTTGTTCAGGTCATTTCAGGCTATAGCGGAGGCGAAAAAGCAAATCCAAATTACAAAGAAGTTTCTGCAGGTTTAACCAAACACACTGAAGCGATTCAGGTGTACTACAACCCTGAAATAATCTCTTACGCTGGCCTACTCGAACATCTATGGCGAGTTATGAACCCAACCGATGGAGATGGTCAATTTGTTGATAGAGGGAAGCAGTACCGTCCGGCGGTTTACTATCATAATGCAGCTCAAAAACATGCTATCGATCAGTCTGTTGATGCACTTGTTAAGTCTGGCGTTTACGGTAAACCTTTAGAGACTGAAATTGCACCGTTTAAGAACTTCTTCCCTGCTGAGGATTATCACCAAGATTATTATGCGAAAAACCCACTTCGCTATAGCTACTACCGTAATGGCTCTGGTCGTGATCAATTTTTATCAAAGGTTTGGGGTGAAAATGCTAAACATGATCTATCCCAATACAAAGGCCAAAGTTCAGATGCTGACTATCGCATCCAACAGTTTGTAAAACCTTCTGAGCACTATTTAAAGTCTAATCTTAGTCCGCTTCAGTACAAAGTAACTCAAGAAGATGGCACAGAAAGACCATTTGATAACGAGTACTGGGATGAAAAGCGTGAAGGCATCTATGTAGATATCGTCAGTGGTGAACCACTCTTCTCATCGACGGATAAATACAAGTCCGGTACCGGCTGGCCGAGTTTTACTCAGCCTATCAAAGGAGTAGAAATCGTAGAGAAAGAGGACAACTCCTTCTTTATGAAACGAGTTGAAGTAAGAAGTTCACGAGCAGATTCTCATTTGGGTCATGTTTTTAACGATGGTCCAGCTCCAACAGGCTTACGTTATTGCATAAACTCAGCGTCTCTTCGCTTTGTACCTAAAGAGGAGCTAACAGCCCAAGGCTATGGGCAATTTGCGCAGCTTTTTAAATAAAACTGTCCATCTACACAAATAAAAAAGGCAGCGAGATTCGCTGCCTTTTTCTTATCCTTGATTTACTTTATCGAGCATTCCACGCGATACACTCTTCTAAAGTGACACCCTTACCGCCAAAGATATCTAGAGCGCTGCCGATTGTAAGATCGACATTGCCTTGAGATAGCTGATCCACCAGCTTTAGATCTTCTAGAGAACGCGCCCCACCGGCATAAGTAACTGGAATCGAACACGCTTTTCCTAAGAGCTTAACTAGCTCTTGATCTATACCACCCTGTAAGCCCTCAACGTCCGCAGCATGGATTAAAAATTCAGCGCAATGTTCACCTAATTCAGACAAAGTTTTCTCATCAACTGCCAGACTCGTCACCGTTTGCCAACGGTCGGTCGCTATATTCCAACCCGTTTCCGTACGACGGCAGCTAAGGTCCAAAATAAGCTTATCAGCACCAGTTTCAGCTTTAATCTTCTCTAAACGTTCCCAGCTGAATTGACCTTGATCGAATAGATACGAAGTAACAATAACGTGGGATGCACCGGCTTCTAGAAACTCAGTAGCGTTTTCATTATTTACACCACCACCAAACTGGAGACCACCTTTCCAAGTTGAGAGCGCTAATAAAGCCTGCTCTTTGTTACCAGGCCCTAATGCGATGACGTGACCGCCCGTCAGATTATGCTGCTGATAAAGTTCCGCATAATAAGCCGCATCATAAGGGCTTACATAATTGGTATCAGCACCACTATCTTGCAAGCTACCTCCAACAATTTGCTTAACCTGCCCTTGGTGCAGATCGATACATGGACGAAACTGTGTCACGCTATCTCCTGATCATCGAAGCTGAAAGGCGCTATTTTATAGAGCGAATCGCTTTAGGTATATGCCAATCATTTGATTCTTATACATAACGGCGCTTAGCGTCGGTTACTTTGACCAAATAGCGCTGTGTTTCTAATGGCATGCGGCTCTGCAATCTCTGCCACACGCTAGAGGAAGATGATCGATTAATCGCACTAATTGCTTGCCGACGATCACTAGAGAAACTTCGAAGCACATTACCCACACCACCGTTGTACGCAGCAATTATGCAAAATTCCTTGCTCTGCGGATCCCTTACTTCAACTAAATAACGTGTTTGTAAAATATGCAGATAAGCACACCCCATACGGATATTATTCTCGACATTGAATAGATAATTCCTAGAAGGAGTACCGGCGCGACCATAAATCTCTTGGTGAGCATCTCGTCCAGCTGTTGTTGGAACAATCTGCATTAATCCATAAGCTGGAGCATGACTGACCGCAAAAGGGTTAAAGTGACTTTCAGTCTCGATGATCGCATACACTAAGGAGGGATTGATATTGTATTGTCGAGAATACTTGTCCACTAAAGTGGCGTATCGATAGCGCCTTTTTAAGCGGTGCTTTTCGACCAAAGGAAGCTCAACAAAATACTCCGTTTTTGTAACACCATTAGCGGTCTTTACTTGACGTTTCTGTAACGAATTCGCTAGAAGGTATTTTGCATATCGCTCAGCGCGCCACCCCCATCTTACTGGTTGGCCTTCATGATCTAGGATCTGCTGATACAGAAAAGGCTCTCCCCCCAAAGTAACTGGGGCATCCGAATAAAGATCGACTTGGGTTGGATCTTCTGGCGATAACAGCAAAGTTACTATCGCACTTTGCAGCTTGCTCTGATCTAAAGTTTCGACGCGAATTTGTCCTTTTTCGAAGTCTACGATTCCTCGACTCAGGTACTTATCGGTATATTTAACATAGGTCGTTGGCGTGGGCTGAAGGGCTTCATCCTCTCCCCATACACTGCTGATCAGTTGAGAGAACTTTTTAATATCATTAACCAAACCTTTAGGGTTGGTCACCCAACCGGTCGCTTTACTTTTAGCGTGAGAGGTAAGTGCACCTTCAACACTTTGGCCTCTTGCTACACTGGTTGCGATTCGAAATGCATCATGAGTTGTACAACCAGCTAAACCTAGCGGAAGTAAGCCCAGTAAAAAGCGTCTGCGTGTGAGCATAGAACCTCTAATCAGGGGAAATAAGGCAGTATAATCTAATAAATAATTCTGCCTAACTTAGGTCTGGGACAGTAACCTAATCAGATCAACATACGCAATGATCAGACCGTTAAACACTTATTTAATTTGGGTATATCTTCTCTCTGGACGCCCAACACTGCCGTAGCTAACTTCAGCCATAAGCTCATTTGCACTCACTAAGAACTCGAGATAGCGCCTTGCCGTAGTACGACTCGCGCCGATCTCCTCCCCAACCTCTTCAGCATTGAGTGGGGTATTTACTGCACAAAAAACATTTCGGACTTTATCTAAAGTAATACCATCAATGCCTTTTGGTAGGCGAGCCACTCCTGTAACAGTTGAAAGGCTTGAGCTTTGTCCAATAGACCGAGGTAGCACTGTATCCACATCACTTTGAGCCAATAACTCCATAGCTTGAAGTTTCTTAAGGTGTAGTTGATAGTTTTCGAGGGTTTCCTGCAGCCGATCAAAAACCAGTGGCTTTAAAATATAATCAAACACGCCACCACGCAGTGCCTCGCGCAGGGTTTCCACCTCTTTGGCGGCGGTAATTAAAATAACATCCGTCCCGTGATTACCTGAACGCAGCTTTCTTAATAAATCCAAACCGGTTCCTGTCGGAAACTGGATATCAAGCAACAAAAGCTCTGGCTGTAAGACCTCAACAAGATCCTCTGCTTCTTCTAGCCCGTGAGCAATCCCAACTAACTCAAATCCAGAGATGCGCTCTAAAAACCGCTTTTGTATCTCAGCTATTTGCTGATCATCTTCTGCAATAACAACTCGAATATCACTCATCTTTTTATACTTGTTAATTGAGTTTTATTTCACTGAGTATCAAGCTTTAGCAATACTCATTTCTTTATACCTACGAATAAACCTCACCCCTGAGCTTTGGGGATATAGACGATAAATCGACTTCCCCCTTTTTCTCCTAGTTCACAGGTCACTGTGCCATTTAAATTACCTAAAAGCTGTTTCACTAGATGTAACCCAATGCCGTGCCCATCTTTAGTTTTGCTGGTATATCCTTTTTCAAAGATCTTCTCTTGATCGCCTTCTTTTACACCTGGCCCTTGATCTTCAATCTCAAAAATTAGATCTGTACCCAGATCCAACATACTAAGCGCAACCTCTCCACCTATACCCGTATGCTCCCATGTAGCCTCAAGTGCATTATCGATTAAGTTGCCGATAATGCTGACTAAGTGTTCTCGAGGGAGCTTCTCGGGTAGCGATAGCATTCTACTATCAGGATCAATAATAAGGTGAAGCCCCATCTCTTTAGCACGGTTATATTTACCTAATAAACACCCTGCCAATACAGGATCAGAAACCGCTTCACGTAACAATGTGATCAGCTCTTGATGGCTTTGCGCCTCTTGTCCTATCAGCGCCTGAGCCTCATCAGTTGCCCCAATCTGAATCAAACCTGCAATGGTATGCAGTTTATTAGAATATTCATGTGACTGGCTGCGTAAACTGTCTGCGTATTGCTGAATTCGCGTTAGTTTTTTACTCACCATTGCTAATTCGTCTTTACGCCTAAAACTCGAAACAACTCCAGTAATCTGATCACCTTGTTTTAACGGTAAGCGGTTAGCAATGAGGTTTTGTCCATAGAGCCAGACCTCCTCGTCAAATTGCGGCTGCCCTGTTTTTAGCACCTCTAGCATTGTACTGTCGGGTAACACCTCTGATATATGTCGCCCCGTCAGCTCTGCATAATCGGCTAAGCCTAATGTTTCCACAGCTGTTCGATTAAAGGTTGTGATCCGTCCATCATTATTGATAGCTATTATCCCTTCACGCACCGATTCTAACGTTGCTCTTTGCTCATCAAATAAACGAGCGATCTGCTCAGGTTCTAAGCCAAAAATGGCTCGCTTAAAGTGATTAGCAAACCAAACCGCAATCATTGCGCTTAATAAAAATGACGCCCCAATAACAGCGATCAGTGTGATCCGATACTCTTCAATAATGTTTTCGACCTGATCAAGATGATAACCAACTGATACCAGACCTATAACCTCACCCTCATTTGAAAAGATCGGCGCTTTTCCCCGCATCGACCACCCCATGCTGCCTAAAGCTTTAGAAAGGTACCCCTGACCAGCAACAAGCGCCGGAGCATTATCATCACCTTCATCATCAGACATCGGCCGACCAATTTTTTCTGTTCGTGGATGTGCTAAACGGATCCCCTGCTTATCTCCAATCACAACAAAGCGAGCTTGAGTTTCTTCTGCTAATCGCAAACTTAAAGGCTGTAAATATTGGCTATCGCCCCTTTGTACTGCGTCGATGATCTGTGGAGCGACAGCAATTGTTTTAGCCACATCTAAAGCTCTTTGACCAATCTGTTCATCTAGCGATTTATGCAGGTAATGGACCGCAAAAACACCGATAAAACCTGTCTGCACAATCGCCATTAATCCCAAAATCAGGATCATACGGCTCTTAAGCTTTAATCGGCTTAGTAATTTAATATCCAAACTCATTCAGTGAACTCGCTAAATACCCTAATCATTAGATACTTTAAAGCTTAGCTAACCTCGATTAAAAAGCCCCGTAAACATTATGAACAAAATGATTTTTAAGGATTAAAAAGCCTTTAATTTCATAAGCTTCATTTGCCGAATAAACCTCACTACTTTGTAGGCATCACAAAAATAAATACGAGGTGATCTCGATGTTCGGTAAAGTTAAAAGCAAAAAAACTCTGATGGCGGCCGTATTAACAACATGCATGACAGCCGGTGTTTCCTACCAAGCTCAAGCCATGGAAAGCATTCACTTTCTAATCCCTGGTGGTGCTGGCGGCGGCTGGGATTCAACAGCCCGTGGCACAGGCGAAGCGCTATCTAAAGCAGGTATTGTTGATACTATTTCTTACGAAAACATGTCTGGCGGTGGCGGTGGTAAAGCCATTGCTCACTTGATCGAGACAGCTGAACAGAAGCAAGACACCTTGATGGTGAACTCAACTCCTATCGTAATTCGTTCATTATCTAAAGTATTCCCACAATCATTCCGTGACCTAACACCAATCGCTGCAACTATCGGCGATTACGGTGCCTTTGTAGTTAAGAAAGATTCAAAATACACCGATTTCAAACAAGTGGTTGCTGACTACAAAGCTAACCCGCGCTCTATCAAAATTGCAGGCGGTTCTGCTCGTGGCAGTATGGATCATCTAGTAGCAGCAATGGCATTTAAAGCAACAGGCGGTGATGCACGTCAAGTTCGCTATGTTGCTTACGATGCAGGCGGTAAAGCAATGGCTGGCCTTCTTTCTGGAGAAACACAACTTCTATCAACAGGTTTCAGTGAAGCGTTAGCCCTAGCTGAAGCAGGCGAAGTACGCATTCTAGTCATGACAGGTAGCGAACGAAATGAAGCAGCACCAGAGGTCCCAACCCTAAAAGAACTTGGCTATGACACTACATTTGTAAACTGGCGTGGTTTCTTCGCAGCACCAGGCACAAGTGAAGCGCAACAAGCTGAGTTTATTGAATCTCTAGACAAAATGTACGACACACCTGAGTGGGAAACCGTACGTTCACGTAATGGCTGGACAGAGATTTTCAAACCAGGTCCTGAATTTGTCTCATTCCTAGAAACTCAGGAAAAAGAAGTTGGTGCTCTAATGCGCGAACTTGGATTCCTTAAGTAAACACACTCTCATTTCGCAGCAATATTCCTGACTTTGATTAAGTCAGGCCTTCTTTACCGAGGGCTTTGCCTTTTGGCCTCTGTCGACTGGCCCTCGGTTTTTTTAAATAGACAGTTATGGCCTCTGCCATAGCAGGAGGATCCTCATGACCTTATGCAAAGATCATATTGGTGGTCTGGTATTTCTCAGTTTGTCTGTAGCTTACGGCTACTATGCAACTCAGATCCCTTTACTGCCTGGTGATGAATTCGAACCGTTCCATGCACAAACAATTCCTAATGCTTTGGCAATAGTAGGTGGCGTACTGTCCATCTTACTGCTGGCTACAACCAAATCTAGCAATGACCAAAAGTTAGTTCTTAAAGGGTATGACTTCCCATTAGTAATCAAGCTATTACTGCTCGTTGTACTTTTTGCATTAGCACTTGAATGGCTAGGCTTCTTAATTTCTACCATTTTCTTTTTAGTCGGTGGTTACTGGCTATTAGGCGAAAGAAGACCCAAGACCCTATTTATTGCATCAGTGCCTTTTGCCATTTTTCTATGGTTTGCACTGACACAACTACTCGACATTTATCTGGCTCCAGGTAAAGCGTTAACTGTAATTTTTGGAGGCTGATCCCATGTTAGACGGAATTATTACCGGGCTTACCACAGCGGTGATGCCTTTTAACCTATTGATGGTCGTTGTTGGCTGCTTTGCAGGCACGTTTATCGGGATGTTACCAGGCTTAGGTCCTATTTCAGCCGTAGCCCTAATGATCCCAATCACTTACGGACTAGACCCCTCTTCTGGGATTATTTTGATGGCCGGTGTTTATTACGGTGCAGTCTTTGGTGGTTCAACTTCATCGATTTTAATCAATGCTCCGGGCTGTGCGAGCACAGTTGTAACCTCTTTTGACGGTTACCCACTGGCTCAACAAAAACAAGCAGGTAAAGCACTAGCCCTAGCTGCATACTCATCATTTACAGGCGGCACTATCGGTGCACTGGTACTGCTATTTGCAGCACCTGCATTAGCCTCAGTTTCGTTGAGTTTCCAATCGAGCGATTACTTTGCCCTGATGATTCTTGGTTTAACGGCGGTAGCAGCATTCTCTGGTAAAGGCCAAGTTATCAAAGCGCTAATCATGACCGTATTAGGCCTAATGATCGCGACTGTAGGTACAGATGTTACATCTGGCACAACCCGATTTACCTTTGGCAGCGTCGACTTGATCGATGGTATAAGCTTCTTACTTTTAGCTATGGCAACCTTTGCTTTAACCGAGGTAGTTATGACTGTGCTTAAAGGTCAGCATAACGAGAAAGAAGCACCTATGGATATGAGCCAACTAGGCAGCATGAAGCTAAGCAAAGAAGAAGTTAAGCACGTTGCCCCAACCGTTGGCCGCTCTTCCTTTTTTGGTTTCCTAATTGGGATCCTTCCAGGTGCAGGTGCAACCATCGCGTCATTCCTTGCTTATGGTCTGGAACGCAACCTTGCTTCAGCCAAAGAGAAACTAAAATTTGGCAAGGGCGCGTTACGTGGCTTGGCAGCACCGGAATCTGCAAACAATGCAGCATCTACGGGCTCATTCGTACCACTTCTGACGCTAGGTATTCCTGGTTCAGGTACAACAGCAATTATGCTGGGTGCATTAATTGCTTACGGCATTCAGCCGGGCCCTCGTTTATTTCTAGATAATCCGGATGTGTTCTGGTCTGTCATCATTTCGATGTATTTTGGCAACTTGGTACTGCTGATTCTTAATCTGCCGTTGATTCCATACATCTCCCGACTACTAGTTATTCCTAGACCAATCTTAATCCCATTGATCCTTTTCTTCTCGATCACTGGTGTTTATCTCGTGAGCTTTAATAGCTTTGATATTCACATGATGGCGATCATTACGGTCATAGCCATATTCCTAAAACTGCTTGAGTTTCCGATGGCCCCTATGCTGCTTGGTTTCATCTTAGGCGGTTTGATGGAAAACAACTTAAGCCGTGCTTTAACCATCTCTGACGGCAGCTTCGCTTTCCTTTGGGAGCGACCACTGACACTGAGCATCGTCATTGCAGCAATCGTTATTTTAGTCCTTCCCCCAATCATCGAAGCTTGGAGAAAGAGAACTAATTCCAGCAAGAACCCGGGTTGCGAAGCTGCGATCTCTGAGGGTGAAGGCTAGCCCTAGCCAAAATTCAATATCAGCAGGAATTTACAAGTCAGGCTGTAAATTCCTGCGATCCAATCTCAATCAACTTCAACTAATCCAAAGGAGGACTAGCGGATAGCTGTGCCTGCAATCCCCAAACTGAATGCCATTTTTGCAGCACGGTTTTGACATTTTAAAACTCTAAGTCGGCTATTGAGCACTTAGGATTTCACAACTGATGTCCCAGTTGTCCCGAGTCAAATAGTCACTGACTGAATTACAAAGCTTCCCTCTGAGCTCGATACAAATCTGAGCAAGAGGTTCTAAAAAATACAAAAGAGGCAAACATGAAAAAACTAGCTTTATCTGTAGCTATTACCGCAACACTCGCTACCAGCACATCCATGGCAGCAACAATTTACAGCGCTGACGGCTTAACTTATAAGCTTAAAGGCGATTGGCAGCTTCAATTACGTGACGACTACAAAAAAGCCAATGATTTTGACGTAGAGTTTGATGATTTAGAGCTGAAGAATACAATTATTTACGATCTAGGTAACGATCTTAAAGCCTTCGGTCAACTTGATTTTTCCTTCAACGGTTCGGCTGATGATTCCAGTGCAAGCGATAGCAAATTGGAAGAAGCTTACCTAGGCCTTCAATACAGCAATTTGAAGTTAAAAGTGGGTAAAACAAATACGGCCGGTGACGAATTTGGTGTGGAAGCGGCTTATGAAACAATCCTTGATGAAGATCAGTTTGATGTAGTTAAAAGCTCAGGCGACGATCTTATCCGCCTAGAAGCAAGCTTTGATAATGCCACTGTAGTTGTATCACATGAAATAGCATCAGACGGCAATGCCAGCGAAGATGGTGAAGCAACAGATCTATTTGTTAGCACTAAACTTTCTCAACTCTCTCTAGCAGCAGCCTACCAAACTCATCAGGCTAGCGGTTCGACCTATTCAGATGATACTTGGGGTGTTAGTGCCAAATTCGATGCTGGTTTTGCAACTTTTGGAACGGATTTCAGTTCGACTGACTATGGCAACCCAGCGACAGCTGATGCTGATATCAGTAACTTAGTCGCTATTTTCCAGCCTCTAGAAACAACACGAGTAGCGCTAGGTTACGTAAATGTAGATTCTGATGCAGACAACCAAGATGCAAGCTCTTGGTACACCAACGTGACTTATAAATTCCCGTCACAGAAGAACGTATCAGTCTTCGCCGAAGTTGCTAAAGCAAGTTTTGACGATGCTAGCGTTGATTCTGAAATCGACGTTCTTGCAGGCATGCAAATCAAGTTCTAATTGCTAAACGGTGGCTCAATAGGTCCTCCCCTTCAAGCCTATTGAGCCATTCTTACCTTCTGGAGAACCTCATGAAAAAACTAGCTTTGTTGGTGACACTGATTTCAGCACCTCATGTAATGGCAGATAACCAGTTAATATTGGGTGAAGGCATTAAAGTTCACGCGATCAACGGCAGCGAAAGTGTATCCTCTTTTTTTTCCAACGATCGATCTTTAAACCTACCTGATGGGAATAACCAACTTCTTGTTTCCTACACAGCAGAGATAAAGAATGGCAGCGATTATGAGCTAGAGCAAAGCCATCCAAGCGTACTTTTATTTAGCTCAGAGAAACAAACCCTCACACTTAAAACACCTGAGATCAAAAACACAAGACAGCTAGAGCATTTCAACCGCGAGCTTAACTGGCAACTCAAAAACGACAAAAATCCAATTCAATTTAAAGCAGAACTTCTACCACTAAAGGGATTCCGTTTAGGGATAGATTTTGAGAGAGAGCTAGCTGATTTCAATAGATCAAACAGCAATGCTACCCAGCAGGTTTCAGTCATTGAAACACCCACTGTTTTAAAAGGAGATAAAGTGACTGATGAACAAATGAAGCTAATTTTGTTGAAAAGCTTATATCAACAAGCCTCTTCTGAAACTCAAGAGGCCTTTAAAAGCTTTATCCAATAATTGCGGGAAGGTTTTTGTCTCTCAGCACGATTTATTTTGAAAAACAGCTTGACAAAAACCATCCAAAACAAATTTTAACGCACTGAAAAATAAAGACTTTTCAACCTGTATTATTTTCACGCAATTTGTTAAATAGCCAAGTTTTACGGGGCCTATAGCAACTTAACCATAAAAAACTAACAAAGTTATCCACAGAAGCTGTTTATAACTTACTTAGCGAAATAGATTACTCTTTAACTGATTCGAGCGTATTAACGAGATCTTGGAAAGCCTCCCTATTTGCTTCATTAAGATCCATAAGAATACGGTGCGCAGCAATAATTCTCTCCTGCATTTCAGCAACAGATTCCTGCACAAGCGGCAATTCTTTAAGATCTTCAACGCAAGGTGGGAGTTCTTCTAGCAGAACAAAAATATGATCAAACCCCATGGTATACAGGATTCGAGTTATATCTGAGTTTGTTGAGACAAGAGCAGGCTTATCCATTCCTGCATGATCAGCCTTAATAGCTAATTTCGCAATCAACCCTAGGGAAGTACTATCAATCCCTTCTGCTTGCGTCAGATCGATCAAAACCTCACTCACAGAAGGATCAGCTAAAGATTGTTCTAAATGGCAATCCAGAGTAGTACACAAGGTAAGACGAACATCTCCAACGAATTTGAGGACAAATCGCCCCTCAACCAAGGCTGAATATATTAAACCTTCTTGCATGATTACTGCCTGCAAATCGTCATAATTGCGATATCATCCGGAGCCGCATCAATAGTACTAGCAAGTAAAGCATCTCGAATGCTGTTCGGCCCCCCACCTTTAGTACCAGAAACCGCATCAATAAGGCGCTGTTCTTTAGCTTCCATATTCGACTCTTCCAATACTTCAAAGATACCGTCAGAGAACAATGTAATTTCAAACTCAGCATGCAGCTGCAATGTTCTCTCATCATATAGAGGCTCATGAAAGAGACCTACAGGCATCCCTCTCCCCTCAAGGAAGCGACAGCCATCCCGATCATGCAATATTGGCATAGGATGATGTCCACCTACAGCGTAACTTAAGCTAGCGTCAGCTTCATTGTATAAACCGATAAACATGCTCAAATGCTTACCTAACCCTGTATCAAGCAACTCTACGTTGATTCGATGGAGCACATCTTTTGGCGATAAAATGTCAAAACTCGATTGCCGCCTATAGTTTCTCAGAAGCCGATTAGTCATATTCTTGAGCAAAACAGTTACAAGTGCAGAAGAAGCCCCATGACCTGAAACATCGGCTAAGTAAAAGAGGGTCAATTTGTCATCGACCTTAACAGCATCAACGAAATCACCACTTAAATATAACGACGGGATTAATAGATATTGAGCTCGAACCGCCCCTAACTGAACATCAGTGGCAGGCAACATGTTTTTTTGTATCTGATGAGCCGCCTGCTGATCTGCTTTAAGCTCAGCCAAACTTTTCTCTAATTCTTCCCGATAATGAAGATTTTGCTCAATCAATTCCGCCTGGTTAAGCAAGGATTTAATGGCTAGTGAGAACGCTGGACCTTGATCAAGGATTTCAGACTGTAAGAATACATTGCTAGCTCCCTTCCTCAGCGCTGCCATCACCTGATTCACCTCACTATCAGGTAATAACGCAAGGATTGGTTTCGGGGCTTGTGACGTAGCTAAATGCTGAAGATCAACCAGCTTTAAACGCTCATTCACACCCACAATCACCAAAGAGAAACTGTGCTCTTCTAATAATTCTAATGCGTAATCACTACTAAAAGCTGTAGAAATTTTTACAGGCGGAAGGTCTAGCTGATTACAGGCGTCGACGATCGAATCAATTGCTTCTGCAACATGATCGACCAATAGAATGGTTTGGTATGCTTGCCTCATATATCAGGCCTTGCAAATTAGTCTAGAGTCCATGAGAAACCACGTTAAATCCAGTTGACTTAACTTGCAATAGATTTTTAGTCACAGATATCACGACTTACAAAAAAGCCCCAATTATATCTGAATAATTGAGGCTTTCATCCACACTAAACTTCTATATTAGAAATTGTTATCGTCGTAGTTTTCAGTATCACCGTCAGCAATATCGAAAGCACGCTTTTGCAAGTAAGCATCACGGATAAAGATATATTTATCACCAGAGATCAACTTTTCACTTTCTAATAGCTGTGCACGCGTATCAATAACACGAGTTACGTAAAGCGCATTACGCGCACCATTATCATCTAGGTGATAAACAGGATCTACTAGAGTATCTGGGAATTTACCTACGCCATCACGAACAGTCATTGGACCGAAGAAAGGAACAACAAGGTAAGGACCGCTATTAACACCCCAGTAACCTAATGTTTGACCAAAGTCTTCATCGTGCTTTTCAATACCCATTGGTGTAGCAACATCGATAAGGCCTGCTAAACCAAAGGTAGAATTAAATGCTACTCGAGCAAAATCTTGGGTCGCATTATCGAACTTACCTTGGAGCAGGTTATTAAAGAATGTACCTACATCAGCAAGGTTTTCAAAAAAGTTATTAACACCCGTTTCAGCTACATCAGGCATCACCGCCTTATAACCTTTTGTTACTGGCTTTAGGGCGTAAGTATCTAGACCGTCATTGAAACTAAACATGGCTCGGTTAAAACCTTCCCAAGGGTCTACATTGACCTCTTCCGCCATAACAGGCTGCGTCAATGCTAAAGAAACAGCACCTGCCGCTAACAAACTGCGAAATTTGGTTTTCATTCAGGATCCTTTCACTTTACCCAATAAATAAGAGGGTATTCTAGCTGAGAAACATCCAGAATAAAAATAGGAAAAAGGCTTAATTATGAGAAGGTTAGTCTAATTAAATTCAAAAACGAAAAAAGGCTTCCCGAAGGAAACCTTTTTCTGTATTTCCGTAAGGAAATGTCGACTTAGAAGTCTACACGGTAACCTAGTACTGCGCGATCTGGGTTAGCAGTATCGTCAGAATCGTTGTCAACGTATTCAGCGAATACACGACCTTTACCTAGTTTCTGCTGAACACCGATGCCCCACTGATCGAAATCAGAGTTAGCTACATCGTCTTCGTAATCAGCGTAACGACCGTATACAGAAGTAGCACCCATTGTGTAACGAGCAGCTAGTTCCCAAACACGCTCATCAGAGTTTTCTGTAGAACCTGTTTCAGTTTCTTTATCTTCGTATTTAGCCATTAGCTGAAGAGCGTCTAGCTTGTACTGTGCAGCAAGACCCCAAACATCAGTTTGCTGTTCAGCACCTGGAGTGTTTGCAGTTTCGATAGTGCCGTAAGAAGCAGAAACTGTGAAGTTGTTTGCAGAGTAAGTACCTGCAAGGTTAACTGCATCAACAGTCTCATCTACAGAATCGTTGCTGTCATTACCATCAGTTGCTAGAACAACACCACCGATGAACTGGAAGCCGTTCATTTTTGGAGTGTAGTAAGCGATAGTGTTTTCAGTACGCTTCATGAAGTGAGCAGTTTTACCAAGAGCAGAGTTACCTAGGTTGAAACGCTCACCGTAACCACCGTCACCTGGGTTAAAGATGTTAGTTGGACCGCTGATTAGTAGGTAGTGTGGGTGGTACTGCTTACCGATAAGCAATTTACCCCAATCGCCCTGAGCACCGATGTAGTGCAGACGAGAACCTAGAGCAGTAGTCTGGTCAGTAACTGTAGCGTTGTTAGCCTGAGCTTCCCAGTGGAATAGACCTTTAGTGCCGTCTAGACCTAGATCGATATCACCTTTGATACCGAAACGAGAAGACTGATCGTCAACACCAGTGTCGCCGTTGTCTACTTTTTGTAGACCGATACGGAAAGAACCGTATAGAGTAGCGTCAGCCTGTGCGATCATTGGTGCAGTCATAGCGCCAGCAACAGCTAGAGCGATAAGTGACTTTTTCATCAACATTTCCCCTTCAATAATATTCAACATACTAGTAGTGAATTTTTTAATTTTTCTAGCATAACGCATTTAACACGCTATTACGCTATGAAAATACTATAAAAAAAATATATTTCAAATAAATGAAACACATTTTTCTTCTAAATTTTGTCTCGGCAGCACTACAAAAAACTTTAACTTCTGCCCTATCTTTCTCCTGCTTTAGTACCTATAACGGGGAATTAACTCCATTTAACAAGGCCTTAGCAGGTTCTTAGAAATAAATTTCGGGCATTACAACACACCGAAAAGGCTTCTGCAACCTTTGCGAGAGCATTTATTTAGCTGTTAACACCCAACAAAAGTATTACTCCCTAAATTTATTGATCTACATCAACTGGCCACTTTCGCCCACTGCTGCTTAAGGCGTTTCTCAGACACTGTTATAACGGTACCCAACTGTTGAGCAAACAGTGAGACTCTGAGCTCTTCAATCATCCAGCGGTAGTTTGCCAATTCCTGATCATAAATACCTTGCGAACAGTGTTTTTCATATCGCTTTTGATACTGTTCAATACACTGCTGCAATTGATCGCTATGAAGGCACTCCTGCCTTAGATTACGCCTAAATTTCTCAAGCCGAATTTCAATTCCCTTCAAATACCTTGGATATTGTTTCAGCACATGAGTCGATTCCTGCTTTAAAAAACCCTTGTACATTAACTGTGATAGCTGGTGTTTAACATCATTTAAAACCGGTACCTCATTTAACTGCACCTTACCTTTAAGCTGCTTCTGAATACGGTTATAGGTTTGACAAAGCTCGAGAACATTCCCTAACAGTTTTTCCCCTGCCGGTATAATTTCGCTTTTGCACTTTAAGACAACTTGCTCAAATTCTGTTTGACCTCTTATAACACCATGCTCGGGCAATATAATCGAAGCACAGGCCTGCCAAATAATCTCTTGTTCTAATTGAGCTGGCGTATATAGACCACCGCTTAATAATACACTTTGAGTTATTTGATCCTTCTTCAGTGCCTTCTTAAGATTACGAACCTGCTCCTTCATCGAAAGAAGAGCCAAACGCGTTACCCCTAATCGACTAACTTGGACAGATTCATCTTTATGAGATTTTAAGCATAATGTTACAGATTCACCTGCATCTTCTAATACAGGGTAAGCCTCTACCTCAACACCAGCATATTTGTTGATTTTGCAGCTTTCTTCTAGCGCCCCAAAATCCCATTCAGTTATACCTTCGCGTCCCCATTCACTATCAGATTTCTCTGTTAGCCTTTCATTTATTTGTGATGCGAATTGATCATTTAAAACATCCCAGCGTCGTGACTCACCTAGCAACCGCCCTTTTTCATCCACTAGCCTAATATTCATAGTCAGATGATCAAGAAGCGCACTCTGCCTTAGATCAGATTCCTGTATTCTAATCCCGGTCATACGAAGCAACTGATGAGCAAAAACTTCGTATAAATTGCCCACCCCGAATTCAACTGCGTTTATAAATGCTTCAACATAATTTGGTACTGGCACAAAGTGCTTACGCTGCTGTTTAGGTAAGCCTTTTAATATTGCAGAACACTTTTCTTCAAGCATCCCTGGCACCAGCCATTCCATCTGCTGTAATGGGATCGCATTCAATAATGGTAAGGGAACCTGAAGTGTCACACCATCATCTTTCGCACCTGGCGAGAAGTTATAGAATAACTTCAACTTTGCTGCGTCCCATCTGAAAAAGTCGGGATAAGCGGCTACAGACACATGATCAGCGGATCGTTGCAGAATATCCTCTTCTTGCATATGCAAAGCATCAGAGGCTTCTTCCTCGACGGCCTTACGCCACTTTTCAAAAGCGGCGCCATTAACGATATGTTCACCCTTTAGTGATTGCAGACGAAGTCGATAAAACTCATAAAGTTGCTCTTCATCGACAAGCAGATCCTTTCTTCGAGATTTTGCTTCTAACTTTTCAATACCCCTTAACAAAGCACGATTTTTCTTGATAAAAGCTGCTTGGGAATTGAACTCTCCTTCCACCAACGCCTGCCTGATAAAGATTTCGTGAGCGATGAGCGGATCTATTTTCCCGTAACTTACTTTACGCTTAGGTACAATAATTAAGCCATACAGCGTAATCTGCTCGGTCGCAACGACCTCTGACCGCTTTTTCTCCCAATGAGGCTCGCTATAGTTTCGTTTAATTAGATTCGGCGCTAATTTTTCTGCCCAAGATGGATCAATGCGAGCAATACAACGAGCATATAACTGACTGGTCTCGACTAATTCGGCAGCAATAATCCATTTCGGGGCTTTCTTATATACAACGGAACCTGGGAATAATAGAAAACGTCGATTACGCGCCCCAAGGTACTCTTTATTCTCTTGTTTGAAGCCCATATGGCTTAACAAGCCAGCCAAAAGGGAACGATGAATAGCTTCGTAAGATGCTTCTTGCTCCCTTTCAACAAACTTCTCATCTTGTTGTTTCAGCTCTTTACATATCAGATGCAATTGACGGTGAGTATCACGCCATTCTCGCATACGCATATAAGACAGAAATTGTTTAGCACAGTATTTACGTAATTGATTTTGACTTAACTCTTGCCTTTGCTCTTCATAGTGATCCCATAAATTCACAAAGGATAAAAAGTCAGATTCTTCGTGGGCATACTGGCGATGCTTCTCATCACTTGCTTGACGTTTATCTTGAGGCCTTTCGCGTGGATCTTGAATGCATAAAGCACTCACGATAATAAGAACTTCACGCAAGCACTTGTTTCTCGCTGCTTCTATTACCATCCGCCCTAAACGCGGATCGATAGGTAGTTTCGATAACTGCCAACCTACACGCGTAATATTACGTTTAGTGTCTACCGCTCCTAGCTCTTGAAGCAGTTTAAAGCCATCATTTATAAATCGATTATCTGGCGCATCAACAAAAGGAAATTCTGATATATCACCAAGCTTAAGAGACAGCATCTGAAGAATAACTGCTGCAAGATTGGTTCTACGGATCTCTGCATCCGTAAACTCCGGCCGAGCATTAAAATCTTCTTCAGAATATAAACGTATACAAGTACCTTCAGAGATACGCCCGCAACGACCCGCACGCTGATTAGCACTCGCTTGAGAGACAGCTTCAATGGGAAGCCTTTGAACCTTGGATCTGTAACTATATCGGCTGATCCTAGCCAAGCCAGTATCAACCACATACTTGATACCGGGCACAGTTAGGGAAGTTTCAGCAACGTTGGTAGATAAAATTAATCGAGTTGCTGCAGCCTTACCTGAGCGTTGGAACACCCTGTTTTGCTCAGCTAGAGAAAGTCGCGCATATAGCGGAAGCACTTCCGTATGCTTTAATTCAGCTCGCCTAAGAACCTCAGCTGTTTCACGTATTTCACGCTCACCGGGTAAAAAGATTAACACATCACCTTGCGGCCCTTTACCCTGCTTACGTTCAGTGTCTAAAAGCTCTTCAACTGCAGCAAGAACTCCCTGTTGAAGATCTAGGGCTTTTTCATCTTCAGCCTCAAATTCATGTAACGGACGATATAAAACTTCTACGGGGTAAGTTCGCCCCGATACTTCAATAATAGGTGCATTATTAAAATGCTTAGAGAAGCGTTCTAAATCGATTGTTGCAGAGGTAATGATGACCTTAAGATCGGGACGCTTAGGAAGAATACGTTTTATATAGCCAAGTAGGAAATCGATATTCAAGCTGCGCTCATGCGCTTCATCGATAATTAGAACTTCATACTGTTCAAGGAAACGGTCATGACGGGTTTCACCAAGTAAAATACCATCAGTCATCAACTTGATTTGAGTATTTTCACCCACCTGATCATGGAACCGAACTTGATAGCCTACTCGTTCACCTAAAGGGGTATGCAATTCTTCAGCTATACGGCTTGCTACCGTGCGCGCAGCCAAACGACGAGGCTGAGTATGACCAATCAAACCCTTACAGCCCAATCCGAGATCTAGACAAATTTTGGGCAATTGGGTCGTTTTACCTGAGCCAGTTTCACCTGCTAAAACAACTACTTGATTTTCTTCAATCGCTTTACTGATCTCCTCCCGGCGGCTACTAATGGGAAGATCGGGGTAAGAGATATCTCGATTCAGTTGTTTTCGATTCTCAACCCATTCACACGAAGCTACAAGATCATCGACCAATTTAGTAGCACTTTCCTGATCATCATTTTTAAGCCTTTCAATACGGCGTTTAAAACGAAAACGATCCGATAGTCGACAGCTTTCTAATAGAGACTTGAGCTGTTTTTTACTTTGATTCAAGTGCTTTGCCTTACCCTATATTTTTAATGGTGCAATTCTATAACAGATAGTTCTTTAGGACACCTTTATCGATTTTTATTGCTCTGACTCAGGAATCAGCTAACTTATTAAAATTACTACAACTATTTGAGCAGAATTTTCTAATAAAGACTTCTATAATGCCTACAGGTATGTACTCCACGTTGTATCAAGGTTTTCCAGAGATGAAACAAATTTATTTTATTTTTGCTTCCATACTTTTACTACTTCACTCCTCATTACTTCATGCCGAAAAGGCATCTATTAGAGGCTTTTCTACAATTGGATTAGTAAAAAGCAATTCTGGAGATGACCTAAATTTCAGAAGAAACCTTGCTCGCACGGCAGAGGATTCTGACTCATGGTCACTCGAATCAGACACAACATTAGGATTGCAGATTGATACTGTTTTAAACGATCAATGGAGTGCATCAGCTCAGTTTGTTTACAAAAACAGAATTGACCAAAGCATAGAAAATAGCATCGAGTGGGCTTACTTACGCTATCAGCCAAGTCCTGATAACCCTTTCAGCTACCGCCTAGGTAGATTAGGTGTTGATGTCTTTATGCTCTCTGAGTACAGAAATGTAGGATATGCATACCTGTGGGCTCGCCCACCTGTCGAGTTTTATAGCCCGCTTGCTTTTGATTATATCGATGGAGCTGACATCACTTACTCCACGTTATTAGAAGAATCCTTTTTTCAAGCCCGCTTAACCGTGGGTACTACACAAAATGATTTTGTATATGACGATGTAACACTTAAGGTATCTCCAGCTATTGCCTCAAGCCTACTTTGGGAAAGCGACTACTGGAAGTTCAGATTAGGCTACGCACATATAGAATTAAGTGACCGTGTTGATTTCTATGAACCTTTAATTGATGCACTCGATGCCAGCACTCCGTTATGGCCTGAAGCAGCATCTGCCGCTGACGATCTCAATTTGAAAGGAAAAAAATTCGACTACTATACGCTTGGCCTTACCTTCGATAATAACCAATGGGTTATTCAAACCGAACTAAATCAAGTTAAAACCAAAGATAATATATTCACTTCTTCACACAGTGGGTACATTAGCGTCGGAAGAAGAATCGGTGATTATACCCTTTACGGCATAGGCTCCATCATTGAGAACACTGATGATATAAATCAAGTAGCCGCCGTGCCTGATTTATTACCAGCTCTAGTAAAAGCCCAACTAACCGGCTTAAGAGACATAGTTCAGGATCAATATAATCAAACAGGAGTAGATCAGAAATCACTCGGCCTAGGCGTTCGTTGGGATATTTATCACAACACCGCCATAAAATTCCAATGGGATAGAACTTGGATAAAACCGCATGGCGCTGGCTTATGGGCTAAAGATTCATCGTTAACAACAGATGAAACTGTAGATACTTTCTCAATCAACGTGAACTTTTTGTTCTAAGGGCTGAGACGATGAAGTATCTAATATATATCCTCTCCTCATTGCTGATCACCATAGAGGCTTCAGCTGAAATGATTGTGATCTCTCACCCTGAGAGCCAAGTAGATAAATTGAGCAAAAAACAGGTAATTGACCTATATATGGGACGTGTACAGCATTTCCCTAATGGTGGAAAAGCCTCAACACTTGATATGCCAGCTGATTCGGACCACAGGGCTAAATTTTATAAAGGCCTGACAGGTAAATCCCTACCCCAAATCAATGCATACTGGGCTAGACTGATATTCGCAGGTCGAGCAACACCACCTCAGTCAGTAGAATCATCAGAAGAAGTAATCGCTACCATTATGAAAGATACTACTGCTATAGGTTATATCGAAAAATCAGAGTTAGTGAGTTCGGTTAAGGTTATAGCGCATGTTGAGTAATTCACTCAATGCAAAGCTCTCTATAAGAACAGGCATTACCATTGCGCTGTTTGCCTGTTTATTTCTCTTTATCTCGGCGATAGTTCTTTTCCAACTTTCTTATAAAGAAGAACTTGATGAAATCCACAAAAGCCTGCAACAGCTAGTTAAAACGGTTGAGCAGAGCGCGAAAGTTGCCGTTTATCTTGAAAACGAAGAGCTTGGTACGGAAATCACACATGGGCTCATTATCAATGACAATGTGTCTGGCGTAATTCTAAATAGCGATACAGGCATGTTGTTAACCGCGGGAGATATTTCCATCAGGCCCAAAGCGCGGTTAGTTGTTTTAAAATTAAGCGACCCTTTTACGCCAGCACTGCCAATAGGAAAGTTAACCTTAATACCCAATCAGGAGCTAATTGAAGCAACAGCAAAGAAACGAGCGCTGTCACATATCATCATATTTGGCGTAAATTCCATCTTTGTTGTTTTGCTCGTGATCATGTTAGTCAATCGACTTTTAGCAGCTCCACTTAAAAAGATTGCTCAACAACTACACATCATAAAACCTGGGACCAGCCAACGAATTATTACGCCAACGGGGCACGATCAGGATGAAATTGGGCAACTGGTAAAAGACAGCAATAATCTGCTTAGACAGATGCAAAAAACCATCCAACAAAAAAATCAACTATTCGATGAAGTCCAGAAACTAGAACAGAAATTCCGGTTATTGTTTGACAATGCCCGTGTGGGAATTGCATTAGTAAACATGGATGGTCAATTGCTGATGAACAACCCTGCTTTTGCCAACATTGTTGGCGAAAAAGCATGCCAGTACTTTTCCGAGAACCAAACAAGAAAGCTGATTGAACTATTTGAAGAAAGGGATCATTTAGCAAGAGCAATTCAGAAAGCGCTTACGTCCCCAACGCCTGTTTCTCTGGACTTAAGCCTCAAACTAGAGAACGAAATTGATCGCCACTTACATTGTATTCTTTCACAAGTACTCGATGAGAGCGGTGAAGTTCTTTTAGAGCTGGTCATTTATGACATTTCAGAACGAGTATTCCGTGAGCAGAAAGCTCGCCACGAGTCAGAAGTTGATACACTCACCGACCTCCTGAATCGTCGTGGTTGTAAACGCCTTATTAAACAGTCGTTAATGAAACAACCCAATAGTCAACACGCAGTTATGCTAATAGATCTTGATCACTTTAAACCGATTAATGATACCTATGGCCATGATGCAGGGGACCGGGTACTTAAGGAGGTTTCTAATCGATTTGATTCTGCCTTGCGCAAATCAGACCTACTTTCGCGCTGGGGCGGGGATGAATTCTTGATTTTTATAACAGGCGAAGCCGATTCTCTGGAAGATGAGGTTTCCACCATAGCAGAAAAGATATTAAGACTGCTTGAAGCAGACATAGACCTCGGTTCTGGCAAGGCTGATCGAGTAGGTGCAAGCATCGGTATTGCATTAGCACCTCGTCATGGCACGGATCTTAACGCTCTAATTAAAGCGGCTGATATCACGATGTATCAAATCAAAAAACAGGGCAAAAATAACTATCTAATCTATGATGAATCTGAGGGTATGGAAAATACGGGATAAATGCCCTTCCTCTCTAAGCAAGAGATTAAATAGAAAATTAATACGTTAAATACCTCTTAAATCTAAGCATTTTGCTAATTTATGCCCCATTATGTAACAGAGTCTCAAGAAAACCTTATACATTAGGAGGAAATATTCGGTTAAGCCTTGCACATTAGTTCCCGAATCCCGACAATGCGCACAATATTTTTGAAAGATCATTCACATGCGTACATTAGAAGATTCTCTACCCCTACAATTGCTGAAAGCTCGTGAAGCTACGCTGTCTTTTGTTAGACCCTTATTACAAGAGAACTCTCTGACAGAACAGCAATGGCGGGTCTTGCAAACAATCAAATTCCACCAAGAGCTAGAATCAAAGGCTCTTGCTGAACTATGCTGTATTTTAAGCCCAAGCTTAACAGGTATACTCAAACGCTTAGAGCAGCAGGGCTACATCCAGCGCAGAAAATCAGAAGAAGATAAGCGTCGTATTTTAATTAGTCTTACAGGCAAGTCAGTAGATCTACTTGAGCACCTAACACCTGCCGTAGAAGAGCGTTATCAGGCATTTTCTGAACGTTATGATCAAGATAAACTAAAACAGCTAATGACTTTATTATCAGAAATTGAAGCGATAGAGCCCTAATTTAAGACTTTGCAAAAAGAGCAACCTCATCTTCTAGCAACTCTCTACTCTCCCCCGGCGATAAGGATCTATCTAAATCCAAATCGCCAATAGAAAGCCTCTGCAAACCTACAACGGCGTTTCTAAACCGTCCAAACATTCGCTTTATCTGATGATAACGACCTTCTTGTAAAGTTACCAAAGCAGTATGTGAACCTATGATCTCAAGACCTGCAGGTTTTGTGGTTATATCTTCAAAAGGGAAATACATCCCTCCCGCAAAAGCAGATATGTAATCGGTAGATAAAGGCTTCTCAAGCTCTACTTTATAACGCTTCGCTACCTTCGTGTCCGGAGAAGCTATCCTACTAGACCATTCACCATCATTGGTTAACAGCAATAAGCCAGTAGAATTGAGATCTAAGCGACCGGCAATATGTAAATCACTATAAGCATCTGACAGCAGATCAATAACTGTGGGGTGGATCGAATCTCTAGTCGCGCTGACATAACCAACCGGCTTGTTCATCATCAAGTAGACTGGACGTTTATCCTGAAGAACCTCCCCGTCACACTCAATTCTCGAAAATCTATCGACCACCTGATTCACCGCCGCTGCAGGCACCCAATCCACTAATACCTTCTTTTGGGCGATAAGCATCCTAACATCCCCACGATTATAAGACGTTCTAGCAGCAAGAAAACGATCGAGGCGAGACTTATTAAAAGACATGAATTACTTCGGTTTTTCTTCCAACGAAAAGAGATCTAAGGGATCGTCTAGTTCACCCTCTAGCCACGAATCCATACCTGGCTTTTCAGGCTTAGACTTCTGGAAATCAGGTAACTGCGGTTTGTCATCAATAACCCAACCCTTTAATAAATCAGTATCATCCAACTGTGGTTCAGGTGGTTCCAGTGGCAAAGGGTCGCCCTCAAAGCCAGACCAATTAATATCCCCCATCATAACACCGTCTTCAAAGTCATCGGTGGGGACAGCAACGCATAAATCTTCAATCGTTGCTTCTTTTAAAGACTCAACATCCGCACAAAAATGGACATTTTTTTCGCATTGATCGCAAAACCTTACAAATGGGTCCTCAGTTTTATCCAAATCACCCCAAGCTTTGGGGCACTTGTAATTAATCTTACAATCTCTTTTATCCACTGGGACCTCTAATAAGACGTCAATAATTCAAGCTTATTATCACGTATAAGGGCAAACAAAATCTAAGCGTTTAAACCGCCCATACAGATATATTTTGTTTCTAAATAATCATCCAACCCATATCTAGATCCCTCTCGACCATGACCTGATTCTTTAACACCACCAAAGGGAATTAGCTCTGAGCTGATAGCCGTCTCATTAACACCTACCATCCCATATTCGAGCGCTTCTGATACCTGCCAAATGCGCGAAATGTCTTGCGTATAGATATATGAAGCTAGGCCAAAAGAAGTGTCATTAGCCATGGCAACTCCCTCTGCATCCGTTTTAAATTTAATGACAGGCGCCACTGGACCAAAAATTTCTTTACTAAAGATATCCATATCAGCTTGCACGTCAGCCAGGACTGTTGGCTCATAAAACCACCCATCACTTTCAACTGGCTGACCACCTGTCACCAATCTCGCTCCTTGACCAAGCGCGCCTTTCACGACAGATCCAATGCTGTCCAACGCTTTCTCAGTTATCACAGGGCCGAGTGTTGTCTGCGCTTCAAAACCATCGCCTAAACTGAACCCTTGGATAGCCTCTGTGAATTTAGCCAAGAAGCGATCATAAACACCTTCTTGTACTAACAAACGATTTGCACAAATACAGGTCTGACCAGAATTTCTAAATTTAGAAGCTAGCGCACCAGCAACCGCTAGATCGATATCTGCATCATTAAAGACAATCACTGGCGCATTACCGCCCAATTCCATTGATGTACGCTTAACGGTATCTGCGCACTGTCGTAGTAAGAGCTTTCCTACGGGTGTGGATCCGGTGAAGGTAAGCTTTTTAACGATCGAGCTAGCAGTAAGAACCTCACCAACCTCTTCAGCCTTAAGGCAAGGCAAGACATTGAACACTCCGGTAGGAACTCCTGCTCGAATAGCCAGCTCTGCTAAAGCCAATGCTGATAGTGGTGTTTCAGGAGCAGGTTTGAGTACAATTGCACAACCAGCAGCTAACGCAGGAGCTACTTTGCGCGTGATCATAGCATTAGGGAAATTCCAAGGTGTTATGGCTGCAACAACGCCTACAGGTTGTTTAATTACAAGACTGCGTCGATCTTGTGCGGAAGGTAAAATATCACCATAAATACGTTTAGCTTCTTCAGCAAACCACTTCAGATAAGATGCTCCGTACAGTATCTCACCCTTAGCTTCGGCAAGGGGCTTGCCTTGCTCAAGCGTTAAAATCGATGCGAGATCATCGGCATATTCAATAATAAGATCATGCCAATGTTGCAGCATATTCGAACGCTCAGTGGGCGACTTTAATTTCCACTCTTGCATCGATATTTGAGCAGTCTCAATCGCGTTCCGCGCCTCGTGCTCTCCAACATCTGCCACATGAGCAATTATCTCACCATTAGCAGGGTTAAAAACTGGAAATTCAGCCCCACTCTTCGCATCTACCCATTCACCATTGATAAAAGCCTGTCCCCGTAACAGACTAGGATCACTCAAACTAAATCCCATACTTCACCTTCATTTAGGTAGGCCTGCAAAAAACGGGCGAAGTCCTACAACTCGACTATATTCGCTTACGCATTTTTTGCAGACGATTTAATTCTTCTTCTAATAACGAACGTCTTAACACCTTGCCGACATTAGACTTAGGTAAGTGAGTTCTAAACTCAACCAATCGTGGCACTTTATAAGAAGTTAAACGTTCGCGGCAATATTCACGCACTTGCTTAACTGATAAACGTCGATTGGAAGTCACGACAAATAGCTTAATGACTTCACCACATGTTTCATCAGGCAATCCAACTACAGCACACTCTACAACATCAGGATGGCTGGATATGGTGTTTTCTAATTCATTGGGATACACAGGAAAGCCTGAGATATTAATAATATCTTTCTTGCGATCAACAATACGCAAGGTTCCATCATCTAAAACACGAGCAATATCGCCTGTAGCTAACCAGCCATTAGAGTCTGGAATCGATGAATCATCCCTCAAATAACCTGACATAACCTGAGGCCCTCGAACATAGAGCTCACCGGTTTCTCCAGAACAGAGATCTTCCCCTTGTTCCCCAACAATACGCACCTCTGTCAGCGGTAAAGGCCTACCTACAGATCCATATCGGGAGTTATGCGGTTCCTCTATAGCTACAACAGGAGAAGCCTCGGTAAGGCCATAACCTTGTATGATTTGGCAGCCCGTTATACTTTCCCACTCATCACTTACAGAACGCGTTAACGCCATGCCTCCTGAAAGAGTTAGCTTTAAACGCGTCATATCTAACTGATTGAACAGGCTATTTCGACAAAGTGAAACAAACAAAGTATTGATGCCTGAAAAAACAGTGAAATCCCACCGACCGAGTTCATTAACTAAACCTTGGATGTCGCGGGGATTTGTAATCAGTACGACTTGGGCACCCAAAACAGGCATGACTAAACAATTCAGCAGAAAACCATAGATGTGATAAAGCGGTAAGGGGGCGATTGCAATCTCTTCACCCGCTCTTAACGTATCAGGTAACCGATGCTTCAACTGCAACACATTCGAAATCAAATTTCGATGACTCAGCACCGCACCTTTTGGTGTGCCCGTTGTACCTACAGTGTATTGGATCAGCACAGGCTGTTCTGCATCACACTGCACTTTTTCTAAGGTGTAGTGCGCGCCTTTAGCAAGTGCTTCTCGAAAACCAACCGCCTCCCTTAATCTATATTTAGGGACGATTTTACGTAAATACTTCGCAGAGCAATTGATCATTAAACGGCGCATTAAAGGATGGATATCACCCAGCTCCGTGACCAATACGGTATGGATATTAGATTGAGGTAACACCTCTTCTAACAGATGAGCACTATTAGCAAGAATGATGACCCCTTTAACATCAGCATCTTTAAATTGATGCAAGGTTTCAGCAGCGGTGTAAAGCGGATTGGTATTAACGATGACTAAGCCAACCCTAAGTGCCGCCAGTACTGCAATTGGGTATTGCAAGGTATTCGGCAATTGAATGCCAATTCGATCGCCAGGCTCTAGGGAAGTACAATTTTGTAGGTAAGCCGCTAATTTCTCAGCAAGGCCATCAAGCTCAGCGTAAGTTAACGTCGCTCCCATATGGGTAAAAGCATCTTTATACGCAAAGTTTTGGCAAGCACTATCAAGTAGTTCCGTGACACTCCCAACACTTTGGATATCTAGCTTTAACTGTTCGAGAGAATCTCGTTTTACACTCACCTGAAAAGCTCCTTATACTCAGGCTAAATTGTCCTTTATTGCGGTATACCTTCAACAAAGGTCACCAAATCTCCTGGTTCCAGAGCAATCCAATCCTCATTATCTGTTAAGGGGACCGTCGCTATCACGGTGACGATATCTTTCGGAGTGGTTTCTTTAACAAAATCCACTTTCATTTCACAGTCTGTCAGACTCGCTTCGCCGAAAGGTGCTTTACGGGTCAACCAAGACAATTTACTGCCACAAAATGCGAATAAATGGGTAGATTCAGTTAACAGCATATTAAATACACCTAGCGCTCTTAGCTGTTCGCAACACTGCTTGATGAATTCTGAAAGCTCATCAAAGCTCTCAGGGCGTTGAGGAAACGCTTGCCTGATCTCACCTAATAACCAACAGAATGCATACTCACTATCGGTGGTTCCCACCGGGTGATAAAAGGAGAGCGGCTTATCAAATAAAGCTTTATCTAACTGCCCATTGTGCGCAAACGTCCATGTATAGCCCCATAGTTCCCTCTGAAAAGGGTGAGTATTTTCGAGGCAGATATGGCCTACATTCGCTTGCCGAATATGACTAATAACCACATGACTTTTAATAGGGTGTTCTTTAACTAAACGTGCAATTTTAGAATCTACACTGGGGTTAGGATCATGAAAGCAACGCGCACCTTTACCCTCATAGAAAGCGATACCCCAACCGTCTTTGTGAGGCCCTGTTCCACCACCACGCTGCATAAGCCCGGCAAAGGAAAAGCAGATATCAGTAGGTATATTGGCACTCATACCCAACAATTCACACATCGCTACAATCCTTAATCAACGACAACGAAGTTATAGATGTTTATTCTGATTTATCTTCCAGAACAATCTTATCAGGTAGTGAATCAATTGCATCAGAACCCGATTCGATTTTACTGCTTTCATCCATCAGCGCAGACGTTTCTTTCATTCGACGCTCGCCGACAAAACAACCATCTGGATGAATAGACATCTGTTTGCTTTCGACTGTAGCTCTAACTTGTCCACCGGCATCGATGTGCAGTTCGTCACAGATAATTTCACCTTCAAGAATCCCACACACATCAACACCACGAGCTTTAATAAGCCCACGTACGTGACCAGATTTTCCGATAGAGATATTATCTAGAGAACTCACATTGCCTTCGAACATACCATCGATGTGCATTTTACCGACGATACTCATATCACCACAAAATTTATTGCCTTCTGCAATTATTGTAATGGCTGATTGTGCAGGTTTAGCGGATACATTTCTTTTAAGGATGCCCATTTAACTCCCTTAACCTTTGTAAACAAAGAATCAAAATTTGTTATGTCCCAGGAGAGGAATGGTTCGGGATCGATTGCTGTATACATATGGCGAATCTCATAATGCAGATGCGGCCCAGTAGACATGCCCGTATTACCACTTAATCCTATCAGCTGTCCCTTACTGACAAGATCTCCAGTTTTTACTTTTAAAGCATCCAGATGCGCAAAGTAAGTTTTAAACCCAAAGTTATGCTGAACCTTAATCAGCTTACCGAAGGATTTATTGAAAGCAGCATATTCAACAACGCCATCAGCTGTCGCATAAACAGGCGTGCCTCTATTTGCTTTAAAATCTATACCATGATGCATCACCCGTTTTTTACGTACCGGGTGAAAACGAGATCCATACTTATCAGTAATCCTGATTGCTTGAATAGGCACACCGTTAGGAATACTGTGCAAAAAAAATAAACGTTTATTCGCCTCGATAGTTAGTTGCTCAGCTTTAAGCGGGTCAATTTCATCAGAAGGCTCGAAACCTAATAAGGTTTCCAATCCATCAAGCGAATTGTTGAACGAAGTGTTCAATTCACCAATTCTGATGTTCTCTTCCTCTAACTTATCTCGCTCAATTTTTATAGTGCTAAGAGATAAACTGAGCTCTTTCAATTCCTCTACATAGAGCTGTTGAGAACCAACCATCAATTCATAATTTTCGCTTAGTACCTGATGATCTTCTTCTAACTCAGATAGATCATCCGTTGTAACAACTAACAGTGCATTCGAAACGAAAAAACTGATTGCTGACAAAATCAAAAATACTAGCAATACATATTTTGCTATTTGGTTAACCGTATATTGGCGAGAGCCATATACAGTGGTTAAAGTTATAACCAGTTTATTTCTCAAGATAACACCTGTAACGACTTGAGATGGGTAAAAATGAGCCTCTAAATATACCCATTTTTATATCCATTGTCATAGTCATTACAGGCGAAAGGCATAGATAATAAAGGGAATTATTCTATTGTGTAATATAGCTTTAATCCCCGTCCAACATTCGGCCAAAACCGCCTAAAACAGAACCTTCACCCTTATCATTACCACCCGATGATGGCGCTGATGCAATTAAGCGATCAGCAAGACGTGAGAACGGTAAGCTTTGAACCCAAACACTACCTGTACCTTTTAACGTCGCAAGCCAAAGCCCCTCACCTCCAAAGATCATCGACTTCAGGCCTTTAACCATTTCAATATCGTATTCAATTCCTTCGGTAAAACCGACTAGGCAGCCCGTATCAATCCTTAAAGTTTCATCATTTAACTCTTTACGCACAACCGTGCCACCTGCCTGCACAAACGCCATACCATCGCCTTCAAGCCTCTGCAGGATAAAACCTTCACCGCCAAAGAAACCCACACCAATTTTCTTTGAAAAGGCGATTTCCACTTTGGTTCCTAAAGCAGCACACAAGAAAGCATCCTTCTGGCAAATTACCTTCTCACCATAATCGGCTAAATTAAGAGGCACTATGCTTCCAGGATAAGGCGCAGCAAAAGCAACTCGCCTCTTACCGCTGCCCTCGTTTCCAAAATGCGTCATGAAAACGGACTCACCCATAACCATGCGCTTACCTGCAGAAAAGAGCTTACCCATTAAGCCTTGATCAGGCTCAGAACCATCTCCCATCTTGGTTTCAAAATTAATGCCCTCTTCCATGTAATTCATCATGCCGGCTTCGGCAATCACTTTTTCACCTGGATCCAACTCCACTTCAACGATTTGAAGTGATTCACCAATAATTTCGTAATCGACCTCATGACAACGCATTTTTACGTCCTTTTATCTAACTTATTTATGAGTAAAGGTGTCGTAGTCGACTGTATACCTAACGAAAACAGAACAACACCGTATGCTATAGATTGAATAGTAAACCAAGCATCAATTTCAAGAGGCAGGGATAATGCCAATGCAATAGCTACAGCACCTCGCATACCTCCCCAATATAAAATCAGTTGATCACGCCAATCTATCTCCATCCCAGGCAATAAATTTATAACTGGCGCTGTAAACAATATCCCTGAGGCCCTTGCCAATAGCACCGCTCCAATACCGATCAACATCGCTAGCCATTGCTGCTCAAACATCCCCCAAGTAATCGTGACACCTAAAAGCACAAAAATTAGGGCACTCGCAAGGTGGTTGTTGAATTCCCAGAAAAGAAATAAGAACTGCTTATCAGATGCCGTTCCGTTTCTGCGTATCAACTGACCAAAGCCTAGCCCTGTGACTAAAACACTCATGACACCTGATAAATGTAGAAAGTACTCAGCGACCAAGTAACCAACATAAGCTGCACATATTGTTAATATGATTCGACTAAAATGATTGGAAATTATTAAAAACAGGCATCCAAAGACCAGTAGTGTTCCTACACCTACGGCAAGACCACCCAGAAAAATTTTCAAGAATTCACCAAGCGAATAAGCAAAGCTAATCTCATTGCCCGGCATTAGGAGAAAACTGCTTAAAATGCCGAACAGCAAAATAGCTAAGGCATCGTTAAATAAACTCTCCCCTTCTAGAAGCGTCACCAGTCGATCAGAAGCACCAACCTGCTTTAACAAACTGATAACAGCTGCGGGATCAGTAGCTGACAATATCGCACCCGTCAGCAGCGCTGTGCTAAAAGTAAAATAGGTAGGGAAACCAATTCCCCAGAAAAGAAGCCCTGCACTCATGATTGTGGCGAAAAGCATTAAAGGGATTGATAACAGCAAAATAGCGGCTAGATTCTGCAGCAAATTTTTAATATCAATACGCAAAGTAGATTCGAAGATCAAAGCAGGTAGCAGAAGATAAAAGACCAGATAGTGGAATTGGTCCCAGCGCAATCCGATATCCATACCTAACGTTGTAATTAACTCAGACCCTATAAATCCAAATACAACCAGCAACAAAGCAAAGGGTAACTTAATAAGGGAAGCAATGGGTTTGATAAGCGCGATAGCTAATATTGCAGAAAGTACCAACAGCAAGATATGAATTATTCCCATCCAATTACCTTCCTTAATCCTGTTTAACTAAGTATGTATGAGAATTTAAAAAACACCTCTTACTCAGTTAAAAGTAACTGGCCCACAAGAAACAAGAGAACACATTTAATACAAATAACAACCTGTAACTCTTTAATTCCCCAAGCAATTTCGGGATATTTGCCCGAAGACAAAGAACTTTCTTGATAATCCCTACACCTACACAGATGATCAACTACACTGTCTTAAAAAAGTGGATTTGTTAGATGCTACCAGTAAGCCAGCTTTTATCTGCAGAGATCTCCCCCGCCGAGCAAGATACATTATGGCGTACCATCACTGACTATTACTGTCATGATGAAAAATCTCTATGCGATCAACTGCTGGAAGTCACGCCAAACTCATCTAAAGCAAAATCCAAGGCAACTGATTGGGCCAACACAATTCGTAATCTGGATAATCCACTGTTTTCTGTAAATACACTCATGTCAGAATTCGGATTAGAAAGTGATGAAGGGATTGCCCTGCTTGCCCTAGCTGAAGCGCTTTTAAGGATACCTGATACAGAGACTGCTCAAGCACTTATTTACGATAAACTCGATTCTCTTGCACTCGAACCCGCAAAGCTCTTCAAAGCGCATTCCACTTTCCTTGAAAACAGCACCTTTTGGGGCGTTGCAATAAGTCAAAAGCTTATAAGCCAAGAACAATCTGCGGGTAGTATTTTAAACAATGTATGGCAACGCTTAGGTAACACAGTGGTACACCAAGCTCTCGCCATTGCCGTCTCCCAAATAGGTAAGCAATTTGTATTTGCTGAAGATATAAATACCGCCCTAGAACTACGATGTGATCACAATCAAAACACATTGTTCTCATTTGATATGTTGGGCGAAGCCGCTGTATGTAATGAAGATGCTCAAACCTATTTTGAAGCTTATCTAGAAGCCATTCAGACCGCAGGACAAGAAAATCCAGAGAACAATACCAGCATCTCCATCAAACTCTCTGCCTTGCACCCTCGCTTTGAAAATAGTCAATTTGATCAACTTCAAAAGCAACTAATGCATAGATTATTTCAGCTACTTGTAACCGCTCGAAACCTTGATATAGCTATAACCATTGATGCAGAAGAATCAGAACGTTTAGAAATCACCTTATTGATTTTCGAACAACTACTGCGAAGTGAGCTGTGCCTTGGTTGGGGTAAGCTAGGTTTAGCTGTGCAGGCCTATAGCAAACGTGCGTTGCCGACTCTGAGGTGGCTTTCACTGATCGCAGCAGATTGTGAAACACTGATCCCTATCAGATTAGTTAAAGGTGCTTACTGGGACAGCGAAATAAAACGCAGCCAACAAAATGGCCTCATCAGCTATCCGGTGTTCACCCACAAAGCCGCAACGGATCTATCCTACCTGACCTGCGCTAAGTTTCTTTTATCCCAACAATCTGGGTTGTTAAGTCCACAGTTTGCGACTCACAATGCACTTACTATTGCCCAGATATTAGAGATCTCTACAGATAAAACATTCGAATTTCAGCGCTTACATGGCATGGCCGATCCTCTCTATCAACAAGTCCTATCAGAAACGGATCATAGCTGTCGGATTTATGCCCCTGTTGGTAATCAGAATAATCTGCTGCCGTACTTAGTCAGGCGTTTACTGGAAAATGGTGCTAACTCTTCGTTTGTTTTCCAGTTACACGATCTTAATGTCAGTATCGATGAGATTGTCGAATCACCTCAAGAGAGATTGCAGAGTAACTCTTACGAGTTACCTCTACCAAACCAGGTATTCGAACAACAAAGAGAAAATTCCGCAGGTGATCCTCTAGGGAGTTTAGATTGTTGGCAACAATGGCGTAGCATTATTGAATATTACAGACAAAAAAAATGGTACTGCCAACCCATTATCGCAGGCGAAGTGACTGATGGCCTTAATTTACAACCCGTCCATGCTAATTATCGCTTAGATAAAATCGTTGGCTATCAAAGCACTGCAGATAAAACGCAGATTAAACAAGCGATCAGCATAGCAGAGCAGTTTTTTCCAGAATGGCGCGACCAAGATGTCTCTTCGCGCTGCAAAATCTTATTGAATTACGCACGTTTACTCGAACAAAATAAAGCCGAGTTGGTTTCCCTCTGCATTCTAGAAACAGGTAAAACGCTACAAGACGCTTTAGCTGAAGTAAGAGAGGCTATCGACTTTTGTTTCTATTACGCTGCGCTTGCTGAAAAACAACTATTGCCTGAGCACCTTCCATCCATAACAGGTGAAGAAAACACGCTTCACTACCAAGGGCATGGAGTGTTCCTTTGCATTAGCCCTTGGAATTTCCCATTGGCCATTTTTACCGGTCAGATCGCTGCAGCACTCGTTTGCGGGAATACAGTACTGGCCAAACCATCATCAAATAGTGGATTAACGGCATTTAAAGCCACCGAACTATGGTACGCAGCTGGCTTACCTGAATACTGTTTACAATTGATACCTTATGCTGGCGCTGAACATTCTGAAGCCTTGTTAACTGATTCACGCATTGCCGGTGTTACCTTCACAGGTTCAACTCAAGCGGCTAGCACCATTAACAAACAATTAGCCAATCGCCATGATGGCTCTATTATCCCGTTTGTTGCAGAAACTGGTGGCTTAAATGCCATGATCGTCGATAGTAGCGCTCTGGTTGAACAAGTCGTGCTAGATGCCACCCACTCTGCTTTTAACAGTGCGGGGCAAAGGTGCTCAGCATTGCGTGTTCTTTACGTACAGGAAGAAATTGCTGAGGTAATCGAGGATAAACTCATCGGGGCTATGCAAACCTTGAATATCGGTAACCCCGAACAGTTGGCAACTGACTTAGGCCCGGTCATTAATCAAAATGCCATGCGTACACTCTACGAACATATTGAGCGTTGCCGTTTACAAAACAACTTGCTGTTTGAACTAGAGCTTTCTGACCAACACAACCAAGGCTGTTTTGTACCACCTACACTCATCCGACTAAATTCCATGGATGAACTAACGGGAGAGGTTTTCGGCCCAATTCTGCACATAATTCGCTACCAAAAACACAACTTAGAACGGGTTATTTATGATATTAATCGTAGCGGATTTGGCCTGACGCTAGGTGTTCATTCCAGAAACGACCTTTTCATAGAGCAAATCACCACACAAGCCCTAGTCGGCAATATCTACATTAATCGTGATCAAATAGGGGCCGTTGTAGGCAGCCAGCCCTTTGGTGGTATGGGGTTATCCGGAACAGGTCCTAAAGCTGGAGGGCCAAACTACTTAAAACGTTTCGTGTGTGAAAAAACCATTACACGGAACACGACCGCATCAGGTGGTAATAGAACGCTTTTAAGTAAAAAACTCTAAAAAAGCGACTTTAGATCAATACGAGAGGAACCTATAGGTTCCCTTACCCCCTCCTAAAGGAGTACACTGCATTCAACCTTCAGCTTAATTTATTAATTAAGCAGATCATTATTTATATGCTGGATGCTATGGCTACTCAAACTAGCGAAGCTTCAATAGATATCCCTCTACTTGAAGTTATTCGTGAAAGCATGATGGATGCTGTTTATTTGATCGACCCCGAAAGCTCAAACATTATTTGGGTAAACAGGGCTGGTTATAAAGATCTACAGATGGAGCAAAATGAAGTTTTGCACCACTCAGTACTCTCGTTACAGAAAGATGTTCATTGCCATGAACACTGGTTAAAAATAGCCGATGTTATCCGCCAAAATAAGAAATTTACCTTCATCGGTAGCCATATACGAAAAGATGGCTCCGAACTCCCCGTCGAAATAAATACTTCTCTGATTGAGCACCAAGGTAAAGAGTACTTCCTCTCCGTCGCTCGAGATATTAGCGCTCGTCGCGCTATAGAAGCTGAAACTCAAGAACGCTCAGAACAGATTTGGTTTGCGGTCAATGCCTGTACAGACGGACTCTGGGACTGGGAGATAAACAGTGATCACGTTTATTTTAGCCCTCAGCTAAAAAAGATGCTGGGCTATGGCCCCGAAGAGATGCAACCGGTTGTTGATACTTGGAAGAACAATGTTCACCCTGAAGACTTACCCCTAGTTTTACAGTCGTTAGAGGAACATATCCAAGGTAAACGTGAGCGCTATGAAGCGACTTATCGTATGAGCAATCGTAATGGTCACTATATATGGGTCCATGATTTAGGCTGTATTTCTTTGCGTTCTTCCTGTGGTAAGCCCATGAGGGTTACAGGCATGGTTAAGGATATAACCGACTACAAGCAGCAAGAGTTTAAACTCTTAGAACTTGCCGCCTACGACGAACTTACCAAACTGCGTAATCGCCGAGAGTTCAAACGCATCTTTGATATACAGCTAGACTTCGCCAAACGACATGAAAGTTCGCTAAGTCTCTGTTTATTTGACTTCGATTATTTCAAAACCATTAATGATCAATACGGCCATTTAGCGGGAGACTTCGTCTTAAAAGAAATCTCGCGCATTTTAGCCAACAATATACGAAGCACCGACTTCCTATTCCGTTGGGGCGGTGAGGAGTTTGCACTAATCTTGGCTAATACCAGCTTGAATGAAGCTGAAGTTCTAGCTGAGGAATTAAGAAAGCTACTGTCTCAACAAGTATTAAATTATGCAGAGCATAAGATAAAAATCACAGGGAGCTTTGGTGTAGCATCTTACCCTGAATATGGAAAAAACCAATCCGAATTGTTTTTGGCTGCAGACTCGGCTCTGTACCAAGCGAAATCGAGAGGAAGGAACCTCGTCTGCTCTCCGCAATCAGAAATGATTCTGGACGAGGATTAAACCTCTTCCACCTCCGTCTCATGTTTCAAACGATAGCAAGGTTGGTATTCCTGATAGTTGATTTTCATTCTTCGCTGATCAACAAAAGACCCTAATAACTTATCCATCGAAGCCATAATTGCTGGCTCACCGCAGATTTCGAATGCGCCAAACTCTTCAATTGCTCTGATTCCTGGTTCTTTAACATTACCCGCAACAATACCGGATAAGGCACAACGCAGATTAGCTGCTAACTCAAAGTCAGTCTGATCTTTAATTAGCTTTAAGCTCGCCATATTTTCATGGTTTGGCTCGAACGGTTGTTGGAAAGATTCTGGAATATGCATCTGCCAGTTGTAATGAAAAGATTCACTGGTGGCCTTACGATAACGGGTCACCTGTTCCAATCCTTCACGCATCACTTCCGCCACTTCGTGAGGATCATCAACGATAATCTGATATTTGCTAGCCGCTTCATCGCCTAATGTGGAGCGAATAAAGTTATCGACCGTTTCAAAATACTCTTCGCTACCTGCCGGCCCCGTCAATACAAGCGGAAATGGTAGGCTATGATTTTTTTCGTGCAGAAGAATACCCAAAATATAAAGGATCTCCTCTGCGGTGCCTGCGCCCCCTGGGAATACCACAATACCATGACCTAAGCGGACAAAAGCTTCTAAACGCTTTTCAATATCCGGCATAATTATGAGTTCATTTACGATCGGGTTTGGGCTCTCCGCAGCAATAATACCGGGCTCTGAAATACCGACGTAACGTCCCTCTTTTTGACGTTGCTTCGCATGGGAGATCGTTGCCCCTTTCATCGGGCCTTTCATCGCTCCTGGGCCACAGCCAGTACAGATATTAAGTCCACGTAGGCCCATCTCATAGCCTACTTTTTTGGTGTAATCGTACTCGATACGATTAATGGAATGTCCACCCCAGCAGACAACGAGATCTGGTTTTACATGCGGACGAATCGCGCCTGCATGGCGAAGAATATGGAAGACCATATTCGTAGTCGCTTCCGATTCGGTAAGGCCAGAACAGCGATGATCTAACTCGGTACCAACATATAGTAAATCACGCAAAACAGAGAAAAGGTGTTCGCGAATACCTGTGATAATCTCACCATTCACGAAGGCCGTGGCGGGCGCATTCACCAATTCAAGCTGAACACTTCGATGCTTTTGACTGATTTTGATATCAAATTTTGCATACTTATCCAAAACCAGCTTAGTACTATCTAATTCGCTACCACTATTCAAAACCGCCAAAGAGCATTGGCGAAATAAGCGAAACAAACCACCCTGGCTGGCATCCTGTAACTGGTCCACTTCATAAGGTGAAAGAGAATTAAGGCTTTCTAAGGGGGTAATACTGGTCGTAACGTATTGCTCTGTCATCATAATGACCACCTCCATGGATCGAGCTAAATAAATCCTGTTTAGCCGATCCCAAAATAACTTTCGGCTGAACATCACTTTCGTTCTTCTTATTAAACGACGGCGACAATATTCATAGTCTTAAACGTCTGCTGTTAAGATTTTGTGAATACACGAATTAAAAAAGAGACTTAAAAATTGGGGTAAGATTCACAAACAGCAAATTTTTAGACAGCCGACATCTCAGTGAAGTTCCTTAAGAAACTATAGACAGCATGTGGTAAAAATCAAAAAATTCACTTATAAATCAATCAAATATTTCAAAGCTGCTTGATAATATCCGCGACAAATTCAGGAACAACTTCACTCGCAGGACCATAAATTCGGTGATCAAAAGCTGACTCCACCCTTGATGGTTCCAAGTTTAGTTCTACCGTCAACGCCGAAGATCTTCCCGCAATTTCTACAAAACCAGCGGCCGGATAAACATGACCAGACGTACCTATGGAGATAAACAGATCACAGTTTTCTAATGCTGAATAGATCTCGTCCATATACATCGGCATTTCACCAAACCAGACGATATCTGGCCTCAATGTGCCCGATAGATCACAGCACTCACAACGATCACTAGGTTCAGTTTGCCCCGTCTCTTTATAGACCTGACCAGAATCACTACAACGCATCTTTAACAACTCACCATGCATATGTAATAAGTTCTGACTACCTGCCCTCTCATGTAGGTTATCGATATTCTGTGTCACCAACATAAACTGACCAGGGAACTTCTTCTCTAACTGAGCTAAAGCGACATGAGCGGCATTGGGTTTAACAGGTTCCGAAAGTAACTGCTCTCTTCGCTGGTTATAAAAACGATGAACAAGCTGCGGATCACGCACAAAAGCTTCTGGGGTAGCAACATCCTCTACTTTATGGTCTTCCCACAAACCATCTTCAGCACGAAATGTTCTAATGCCGGATTCAGCGGATATTCCTGCACCGGTTAATACCACAATAGAATTAATTGCCATCTTTAAAATCCTTCAAAGCAAATTTGTCACTTGTCATTCAACTGGAACCTATGTATTACTAAGCTATCTTACATAGTAATAGCTGTGCTAATTCAGATTCAAATTTGTCTTAGCTTAGTATTCAGCAATTATCTGAGACTTCGTGGTGGATCATATTTCACAGTACGTCAGTAACAGAATAATCATTACGACTCCGAAACCTACAGAGTCTATCTCTAGGTCAGCAGCCTACTCTGCTGTGTTTGAAGTAGCTAAGCGCCTTCAAAGCTTTGGTCGCTATCGGCCTTTCCATAGAGAATTTAAAAAGCCCCAAATACACTCAATCTTTGATCTGTTCAAACTTTCTAATTTTTATAATTTCATTAGCTCATATCTTCCCTTCGGCTATATAAGGAACCGGCTATGACTGCCTCTAAACTCTATATACTCGACACCAACGTACTTCTTCATGATCCTAAGTGTCTGTATGAATTTAAAGAACAGGACATCACTATTCCGATGACTGTTTTAGAAGAGTTAGATGACATTAAGGACCGAAAGAAAAATGTATCTCAAGAAGCTAGGGCCGCCATACGGGCCATAGACGACATTCTTAGTCATGCTGATGATGCAGCGGCAATCACCAAAGGGGTCGATATTTTTATCCCGATAACCGCTGCAAACAGTGAAAAGAAATTAGGCCAACTTAGTATCTTTCCCGATCATGAGTTAACAGCTCGCCAAGGCTTTTTGCCACAAAACTCCAATAAAGATAATCAGATCATAAACTGCGCGCTTCATCTTCAAGCGACCAACCCTCACCGCGATATTATCTTAGTTACCAAAGATATTAATATGCGCTTAAAAGCCTTAGGTGCGGGGCTAAAACGGGTTGAAGATTACCGTACCGATCAGCTTGTTTCCGACATAGAACTCCTGCCTGCTGGTCATAGCAATATGGAAGGCAATTTCTGGGAGCGCGTCGACGACATTAAAAGCTACCAAGAGGGCAGCCATACTTACCATCAATTTGCCCAATCAGTGCTACCTGAAACTTACCCTTGCGAATATATCTACGATGATTCAGAGGAGTTTGCTGCGCGCGTATCTTCAGTACGCGATGGTCAAATTACATTAAGAGACTTAGGGGTCGATCGCTTAATGCAGCAGAACTGCTGGGGCATAGAACCGATTAACGTATTCCAAGCATTTGCTATGGATGCAGTCCTAGACCCTGATCTGGACCTTGTCATTCTCAATGGTGCAGCAGGTTCTGGTAAAACATTGATCGCTCTTGCTTGCGCTTTAGAGATGGTGATTGAGCAGCAGCGCTACAACAAAATCATTGTGACTCGCTCTACCCCACCCGTTGCCGAAGACATTGGTTTTTTACCGGGTACTGAAGAGGAGAAGATGACCCCTTGGCTAAGTGCGATTCAAGATAACTTAGAAGCGATGCACGAACACGATGAGCGTCCGCAAAGCAGCGTGAAATACGCAATTGAGAAAGCGAATATTCAATTTAAATCGCTAAACTTTATCCGCGGCCGCAGTATTCAAGAAGCAATTGTACTCTTAGATGAAGCGCAAAACTTAACGCCGTCACAGCTAAAAACTATCGTAACCCGATGCGGTAAGGGCTCAAAGATCATCTGTTTAGGTAACCTTGCACAGATTGACTCGAATTATCTAACACCGCTCACTTCCGGCTTAACCTATCTGGTCGAACGCTTTAAAGACTACGAAGGGGCTGCGAATGTTCATCTAGAAGGTATCTTCCGCTCAAGACTGGCTGAATATGCTGAAGAGCATCTCTAATTCGATCAACAAACTCGCTCTTTAGGCCTTCCTGCATACGCTGATTCATGTGGGAAGGCTTAAAAAACCAGACAAGAACTACTGTTTAACTTTTAATCTACATTAGAATCCTTATAATTAGCTCTCTGTGATTTTCAACCTCTTTTCATTTTTTAGTGGTGCTAAAGATCACATATTGTTTTAATCCTCCCCGGATATATAACCGGGTAAGCCCTTTCTTACCCGGTATTTTTTTCAGAAAACGACTTCAAAATAACGTATCGCCTAATGCTTTCCTTCTTACAGCGCTGCCTTAGCTCACTACTAATTGGATTGGTAAATATCTACCGATACCTTATCAGCCCTGTTATAGGCCCTCGTTGTCGTTTTCATCCAACCTGCTCAAGCTACATGATTGAGGCAATTAAACTCCACGGGCCTTTTAAAGGCGTATGGCTAGGATTGAGACGACTTAGCAAATGCCACCCGTACAACGACGGTGGTTATGACCCTGTTCCTATGCCTAAAAGTTGCTGTGACCATCACGCTGAGCAAGATTCATCCTCCAGTAAATAACAGCTTTTTCTTATAAACCTGATTAACAGCACTATATTTTATTGTTGAAACAGAGCTTTTTGATTAGGTATCAGTAAGTTATTTCCTTTGACACCTTTCAGCGAAGCATCTATAGGGTTTAAGATAAGAATCTAACCCCTAAGAATAAGCTGGATATTATGTTCACACCGCTGTCAGTTATTCTGTACGTTACCGTTTACATGGGCATCCTATTTGCTATCGCGCAGCTGGTAGAAAAGAGGATTAAAAATAAGGGTGAGCAGAGCGCAGGAAATCCCTGGATTTATGCCCTCTCGCTAGCGGTTTACCATACCTCTTGGACCTTCTATGGCAGTGTTGGGTTTGCTTCTAATTCGGGGCTGCTCTTTTTCAGTATCTACGGAGGGGCATTAATTGGTATCTGTTTCTGGTGGTATTCACTCAGACGGATGGTACAAGCCAAAGAAACCTTCCGCATTACCAGTATTGCCGACTTTATCTCCACCCGTTATAACCGCTCTCAAAAGATCGCAGCCCTCGTTACTATCATCGCTTTAATCGGCATAGTTCCTTATATATCCCTGCAGTTAAAAGCGATTATCAGCTCTTTCTCAATCATCACCGATACCCCACAGACAGGCTCTGCATTTGATCTATCGGGCTGGATGGTGACGATCTTCATGATCTGTTTCACCATTATCTTTGGGGTCAGACGCTTGGATCCAACTGAACGCCATCAAGGCATGATCGCGGCTTTAGTTGCCGAATGTATCGTTAAAATTATTGCCTTTATCGCCGTTGGTTTCTTTGTAACTTACACACTTTTTGATGGCTTCGGCGATATATACAGTCGCATACAAACCGCTGGTTTAGAGCACCTAGTAAGTATGAACCACGGTGAAAACAGCGGTGTAATGTGGATCACTCTACTGATCTTAAGCTTCGCTGCGATTCATACACTACCGCGCCAGTTCCATGTCTCAGTAGTTGAGAACTCCAACAAAAACCACATAAAGACCGCTATGTGGCTCTTCCCTGCTTATATGATAGGTATCAACATCTTTGTCGTACCTATCGCAGCAGCAGGATTATTAATGGGAATGCCCGCCGAAAGCGCAGACTTCTTCGTGCTTCTTTTGCCACAACAAGCTGGCAGTGAAAGCCTTACAATCTTAGCCTTTATAGGTGGTTTTTCTGCAGCGACGGGTATGATCATCATCACAACGATGACGCTTTCAACCATGGCATCTAACCATCTTATTTTGCCGACCTTAGAGAGGATCCCTGCGCTACAGCCATTACGTAGCTACCTTCTTCAGCTTCGCTGGGTGATGGTGTCTTTGATTCTTCTCGGCAGCCTCTGGTTTGCAAAAGAGTTTGCAGATTCCTACATTCTTGCAGCTATCGGCCTTCTCTCTTTCGTGGCGGTTCTACAGTTTGCACCAGCCCTGTTTGGCGGCATGTTCTGGAAGAAAGGTAATAGCCTTGGCGCCTTCTTGGGGTTACTCACCGGTTTTATTATCTGGACCTACTGTCTACTCATTCCAACCTTCATTAAACATGGCTGGTTTACAGAGGCACTGTTAGTTCAAGGCCCTTGGAATATTACTGCACTGCGCCCAGAAGCGTTGTTTGGCTTAGACGGTCTGCACCCTGTAAGCCACGCAGTGTTCTGGTCACTTATCTTTAATATTGGCAGCTACATTATTGGCTCAATTATCTTTAGCCCTAATAAAAGCGAAAGAAATCTAACCACTGAATTTATCAGTGCGATGAACGCCTCCCATTCGCGTCGCGCAAGGCCTACAGGGTTAGATGCCTATATTTCACTGCAACCGAAACTGGAAGAAGCGCATAGCCTACTCTCAAACTATCTGCATGAAGATAAAGCTGAGCAAGAGGTCCGAACCATTGCTGAAGACCTCCAGGTTATCGATAAACTGCAGATCACCATTATAGAGCTAGTAGAGTTCCATCGTATGGTGGAGCACGTTCTAGCCGGCTCTATAGGTGCAGCCAGTGCCCATAAAGCGATTGAGAATACGATCCGCTATAACAGTCGCGAAGAAGCTGATCTCAAAGCGCTCTATAGCCATATAGTCACTGAGCTACAATCGACCGAGAAAGACAGCGCTGCTGGTAGCGACGACAGTCACTCCGGTTATGGCTTAATCGAAGACCTACAAACCCAGATCGATGATTTGGAAGATCAGCTCGCAACGCAGCAAAAAACAATCAGCAACATGGAAGTGAAGTTGGAAGCGCGTTACGAAGAGATCTTTAAATATCGTCTCGAGGCGCAAAAGTCTAAACAGGATAATGCTCAATTAAGAAACGAACTTAAGAAGATACTCCGAGATCGATCAGACGGTGGTTACTCTTCTGAAGCTGAGCAGTCCGAGTAAAGCTACAAACTAGAAAAGAAGATAGATAAAAAAGAGCCTGATAAATCAGGCTCTTTTTGTAGAAGGAGAAAAGAGAAGCTTACGCTTGCTCTTCTTTGTGAAGATGTACATCCATCTGAGGGAAAGGAATGCTAATACCTTCCTCGTCAAAACGTAGTTTCACAGTTTCAGTTGTATCCCATAGCACTGCCCAGTAATCAGCAGAGTTTACCCAAGGGCGAACAACAAAGTTCACGCTGCTATCAGCTAGCTCAGATACAGCAACAACTGGTGCAGGATCTTTCAAAATACGCTCATCTGCAGCGATGATCTCGTTCAGGATCTCTTTCGCTTTACGCAGATCATCGTCATAACCAATACCAAACACCATATCTACACGACGCGTATCGCGAGCAGAGTAGTTTGTGATTACACCGCTGTAAATTGAACCGTTAGGAATGATTACTTCGCGGTTATCGCCAGTACGCATGATTGTGTTGAAGATCTGAATATGCTCAACAACACCTGCAACACCCGCCGCTTCTACGAAGTCGCCTTCACGGAATGGCTTGAAGATGACAAGCATTACGCCCGCAGCAAAGTTCTTCAGGGAATCCTGTAGAGATAGACCGATCGCCAGACCAGCAGCACCCAAGAGTGCGATTAGCGATGTTGTATCAACTCCTAGCTGGTTTAGAGAGGCAACAATTACGATCAGTAGTAACGCTACATTCGCAATTGAGGAGACAAAGTTTACCAACATGTCTTCAACTTTGGCTTTGCGTAGTACGCGCTCAAGCAGTTTGGTTACCTGCTTTACGACCCAACGACCAATGAAGAAGATAGCCAGTGCAAGCGCAATATCCACAATCCATGGAAATACGTAAGCATCAAAGAAGTTATCCATTAAGGTTCCCCTGAGAAAGATCTTAAAAAAAGTGAACGAATTTAATCAAAACGAATCTGAACAACAGCCAAACAGGCTGCTGAGGCTGTCTCGCTTCCGGGTATTCTGCACTATTTATTCTAAATTAGAAAAATGAAATCAGAATAACTCCAAAAACAACCTGTTAAGCAACCAGTTTAATCCGTACAATATGCCAAATTCTAGCGTTCAAACAAATGTATCAATGAAAAAGTTATTACTGACTTCTCTCCTACTATTTTCTGTATCTGCTCAAGCGGAAAAAGGTCATATTGCAGACGATGCAATGGTCTACGTTCATAACGGCCCAAGTAATGAGTATCGAATCATTACTCGTATCAAAAGTGGCTCCCCTGTCACTATCTTAAAACGAGACCCTAAGACTAAATACGCTCAGATCCGTATGCCTCAAGGCCGTATTGGTTGGGTAGAACCTTCTGCGATTGATTCTGGCGATAGTATGTCAGTTCGCTTGCCTAAGCTTCAAAGCAGCTTAGAGAAAAGCCAAACAACCGTGACAGAGCAAGCTCAGCAGATCGAAACGCTTCAGCAAGAATCTGCTTCGCTAAAGAAAGACAATCAAACGCTGACTGCAGAAGTTGAACAATTAAAAGCATCCATTAAAGATCTGAACTTTAAGATCGAATCAAGCGATGAAAGCAATCTGATGCGCTGGTTTACACACGGCGGCCTAGTAGCGCTAGGTGGTGTATTCCTCGGTTTGATCCTTCCTTACTTCCCTAAACGTAAAAAGCGTAAGGATGAGTGGTTCTGATCACTTCAGCTCATACACAAAAAAACCGGAGTTAGAACTCCGGTTTTTTATTGTTTAAAAAGGACTTCAATCAATAAAAAAATCTTAATTTATCGATCATTCCCCTTGACATTAATTACAGCCCTGTAACTTTACACGCAATAGCTGATTGGCCACTCAAAAACAACTTTTCCCATAGAAATAAGGCTAAAAACTCTTTCAAATCATACATATAAACCATTGGTTATTTTTTAACCAATCCGTTAATCGCAAGGTTTTATCTACCTTTAACGAAGTTCGATAAGAGTTGTTTACAAGGTTATCCACAAAGATTGGGGAAAAACCTTCCATCCCCCGAAATCACTCCTTTTCAGCTAAATTTGTGCAGCGCAAAATAGTATTCACAACATATATTAATCACCTTAAAGTCCTACAAAAAACCATACCTTCTCTCGTATAGCATTCTTTAAGATGTTCCATAAAAAGAACCAATCGATTAGATAAACATATCTAATTGGGATCAATCAGCCGCCTCTGTTTCAATTAACACATCACTTAAACGGAGGAAGACAAATGAAACGTATTACTATTTTTGGTCGTGAAGGTTGTGGTTTTTGTTCCCGCGCAAAACAGATTTGTGAAATTAAACAGCTTGATTACCGTTATATCGATATACATCAGGAAGGCATCAGCAAAGCAGATCTGGAGCAAACAGTGGGCAAACCAGTAACTACCGTGCCTCAAGTATTCTGCGGCCAAGAACATATTGGTGGTTTCACTGAGCTAGAAGCATATTTAAACGCCCAAGGGGTTTAAATTATTTCCTGATGCCCATATAACTGTTTAGATAGCAGGCTAGGACTAAGATTTTTTCCATATTAGCCGCTAAATAATGATAAGCCTGTTTATTGAGTTATACTGCTAGACAGTTGTACTGGTCTTTCACCAGTTAGGAGTGAGTTATGATGACATTTGCTACATTGGTTGCCATCGCAGCAGGCGTAGTTTTCTTGTATTCCTTAGGAAACAGCACGCCACATGTACAACCTATTCGTATTGAGAATGAGCAACACCCACAGCATCCAGCGCGTCGTCGCCGTTAATCCATTACCGCTGTGATATGTATAAGAGCCTGACTTGGGTACAACACCTGATCAGGCTTTATTTTTATCTACCGCCCCATAACCTCACAGCTAAACCACCCGATCTTTCCGTTTTCCGCTCTGTAGAAGCAAATAAGGCCGCTTTAGTCGCATATAGGTGCAAGGTTTTACGTGCTCGGGTAATCCCCGTATACAAAAGCTCTCGCGTCAGCAAAGGACTGTCGTCCGGCGGTAAAATAAACGCGACCGTATCAAACTCAGAACCTTGGCTTTTATGTACAGTCATCGCAAACACAGTCTGATGCTCAGGCAAGCGACTTGGCAGCACACTACGTAGCTCGCCATCCAATTCAAACCACACTTTGAGCTTTCCGCTATCATCGGCTAGCACAATCCCGATATCACCATTAAACAATTTCAGTGCAGGATCATTACGGGTGATCATAATCGGTCGTCCAGCAAACCAAGTATCAGAGCCTTTGATATAGCCCCTGCTGCGCAGTTCTTTTTGAATACGTTCATTCAGACCGGCAACGCCATAGACTCCTTCACGCCGCGCGCACAGCAGCTGAAATTCACCTAATCGATCCAATAAGTATTTGGGTGAAGCCTCAGGATTAACATGACTAAACAGTTCACTGTAAAAAGCAACAACCAGATTGATCATCTCTTCGTAACTGTCACGAGACAGGTAATGATTATTAAGATCTTCAAACCCCTTAGCCATCACCCTCTTAACATGCTCAACGCTTCCAGAGTTAACGGCTTTCGCCATATAACCGATGCCACTTTTATCATCAAAGCGATAGCTTTTACGTAGAAGCGCCAAACAATCTGAAAAAGATTGAACTGAACCGGACGATTGGGCCTGAGGAAATGCACCTAACTGGGTTAATACCTGTTGTTGATTAGCACTGTAATCCAATTCTCCCTGCCAACTACAGATATCGCCTAAGACATTCCCCGCTTCTACCGACGCTAGCTGATCTCTATCTCCAAGCAATATTAATCGTGCGTGATCAGGCAGCGCATCCAATAGACGCGCCATCATCGGTAGATCAACCATCGATGCCTCATCCAATACCAACAGGTCTAAGTGCAACGGGTTATCCCCATGATGACGAAAACCTATCTGGTTCGGAATCACACCCAATAAACGATGAAGTGTGCTGGCTTCCGAAGGCACCAGATCAGCAAGCTCGGCAGGTAATGCTAATTTCAGTTTTGCCGAATTTATCGATTCAGCTAGACGCGCTGCAGCCTTACCCGTAGGTGCAGCTAAGCGGATATTGATATCTAAGCTCTTAGCCTGCATCTGTTGAATATACAGAACCAACAGTTTAATAACCGTTGTGGTTTTACCTGTACCCGGACCACCGCTAATTACCGAGAAACGTTTTTGAATAGCAACCGCAGCAGCTACCTTCTGCCAGTCGATCTCTTCGTTTTGTTTAGGGAAAAGTTGCGCAAGATGATCGCCCAGCAAAGGTAGATCCACATCAACAGGCACAGTACGTTGGCTTAACTGCTTAGCGACTTGGATCTCATATTGCCAATATCGATGAAGATAGAAGCGCCCCTGATCTAAAACCAGTAGCCCACTTTCTAGCGATCCATTAGTCCCCAGCATCAACAAACGAGCGTCAGGTTTTAGTGCCTTCCAATCGATAGACTCGACTAAAGCCACTATCTCTTCAGACCAATAGCCTTTTGGTGAGATCAACCTCTCTAAAGGCAGACACACGTTACCCGAGGCCAACTCAAAGCTAACCAAAGCGGCAAGTAGCGGTAATGCTGAATCATCAGGCTTTTGTTCAGCAACGAACGCTGCAAGTTGATAATCGACAGAACGAATGATCCCTTCTTGCGACCACTGTTTCAGCTGGGGTAGGTATGCATTAGACATCAACAACCTCCCCGGCAAACATTAGATCCAACTTCTCAATCAATTCGATATCCGGTTTATCATGGAACACCCCATTGGAGCTTTCACCGTCCATCCCACGGAGGAACAAGTAATAAACGCCGCCGAAATGTCGTTCATAATCGTAATCAGGTATACGTTGCTTCAGTAATCGATGCACCGCGAGGGTATAGAGCAGATATTGCAGATCGTAACGATGATCAATCATCGATTCTTGTATCGCCTCTTGGGTGTAACAGGAAGCCTCATAACCTAGGTGGTTAGATTTGTAATCCAAGACATAGTACTTCTCGCCATCTCGGAAGAGCAGATCAATAAAGCCTTTTAACAAGCCTCTTAAAGGCTCAAAAGAGAGCGGTTTAGCCTTAGCCGCTAAAGGATCGTAGCGACGAATCAAAGACTCTAAACGCCCTACCGTGATGTGTTCTGCACTGAGCATAAATTCCATCTCCACCAACCGGTCTTCATCTTTGATCTGGTTTAAGCGCAGTCCATGTCCATTAAGATCTGTTGCTAGAACATCTTCTATCAGCTTTTCGATCACAAGCTGCCAACGCTCTTCGTAGCCTGCTACCTGTAGCTGATCTTGAAGTTGAGTGCGGTACTCATCCGATTCCAGCATGATCTGCTGATATCGTGCGAAGCTGATCTCTTCAAAGACGCTATGCAGGAAGGTGCCGGCATTGGCGCCTCTTGGGAAGGTAAAGATATTATCTTCGTCAGGTATAACGTCTTCGACCTGTTCCTGCCCTTCCGCAGCCACTTCCAGATCCAACCCTGGAAGTTCAGGTATATGACTAGCCTGATGTTTACTCAGCGCAGAGTAACTACTGACACGCCAATCACGATCAATTTTACGCTCAAAATCTCGAGCTTCTAGATGAGCAGTTTGCTCTTCCTCAACGGCAAATAGATCTTTCTGAGAGCCGTAATTTGGCGGCGCTAATACTTGGATAGCAGCATGCTGTTCGAGTATTTGCAAAGCTTCATCCAACTCAATCCCCGATTGCAGAAGAAGATACCCCAAGGCGCTATCGATCAATCGGGACTTTTTACTATTACCGATCTTGATATGACTGATACCGATATAGCAGTTATAAACTGCACGGGTTAGCGCTACATAGAGTAGACGTAGCTCCTCAGCCAGTCGTTCTTTATCCGCTTCTTCCAGTGCTTCCGGTTCAGCTTTAAGGTCTAAAACAGCTTCGCCTGATTCATCATGATAAAAAGCACTTTTCTGCTCTTTAAAACGGCAAGCAAAAGGCAAGAAGACGACTGGATATTCCAAACCCTTAGATTTATGCACGGTCACAATAGTTACCAGATTTCGCTCGCTTTCTAAGCGTAAAATCTGCTCGTCACCACCACCTGAAGGCTGAGAAATCTGTTCGTTAAACCAACGGATCAATCCAGCTATACCTTCTCTTTCAGCGCTCGCTTGTTGCAGAAGTTCTGCCAGATGCAGCATGTTTGTTAAACGACGCTCTCCGGAAACCTGCTCAAGCGTCATTGCAGCTAGATTACGTTGATGAATCAGTCGGCTTAACATTGGCAACACACCTAACCGGAGCCATATTTCACGATAATCACTAAATTCAGTGATCACCTTCTCCCAACCTAATTCATCGTGATTCAGTCGATCAAGATCATGCATATCAAGCTGCATAAACTCTGTTGCTAATGCAGCTTTCAGCGCACGATCATTCAACGGGTTTTCAATTGCCGTTAACAGCAAAGAGAGTTCGATCGCTTCTTTAGATTTAAAAACGGAATCTTTGTTACTCAAGTAAACACAAGGGTGCTCATAGACAGCTAAAGCCCTGCGAATCTCTTCTGCTTCAAAACGATCTCGAACCAGCACGGCGATATCAGAGCCTTGTAGTTTTCGATCTCCGATCAGCGTATCACTAGACAATAAGCGATCTATTTCTGAAGCCGTAGCTTGAGCATAAGTCGCTAAATATTGCGCATTATTTAGGGGCTCATCACTTTCTTGATGCCACAAGGTTAATGCGGGAGGTTCGACGTTTTGAATCTTTAAGCGCTTACCACCCTTATCTGCTGCTTTAACGGGGATAAATGGAATATCTTCATCATAGATAAAAGCAGAATCAGCCGATTGGAAAAGATGATTTACCCCTTCAACCATCGGCGTGGTCGAACGCCAGTTAGTCTCTAAGGTAAAGGTCTGCGGCACTTGGCGACGGGCCTGAATATAAGTAAAGATGTCGGCACCACGAAAGGCATAGATCGCCTGTTTCGGGTCACCGATCATGATCAAGGCATGTCGATTTACATCTTTGTACAGCGTTGAAAAGATGCCGTACTGCAGTGGGTCAGTATCTTGGAACTCATCAATCATTGCGACCGGAAACTGATCACAAATAGCACCGGCCAAGCTCTCACCACTGTTGCTGTATAACGCTTGATGCAGGTCGATCAGCAAGTCATCAAAGGTTTGCACCTGATACTGCTTTTTAGCACGGGCTAAACGGAGCCGAACCTCTTTCAATGCGCGACTCAGCAGTATCTCTTTAACCGGAACTGCCCCTTCTAACAGGGTTTCTAACTGCTCAAACAGATAATGCTGCGGATATTCAGCACCTTCTGGCGTCTTCTCCTGCAACACTGAAGAGGTAAATTTCTGCAGTGTTGTAACCAGCTTTTTATTCGGCTCCAGTTGTTCTGATGCCGCATAATCATCGATCTGGGCAATCCATTTCGGTAGATTTGCTTTGGTATAGCTGCGCTTGTTTATCCCTGAACTTTGAACCAGCGCAACCAGGTCATCTTCATTCTGTAGCCATGCTTGCTTGAACTCATTCAGCGCTTCTAACCTTGCCTCATAAGCCTCAGCCAGATCCTGATCAGATAAGTCTGGCGTTACCCGAACACTGCGGCTCAATAAACCGCGTATTTCCATCATCAGTGATTCAGGGCTAGACCAATACTGCATCACCAAGCTACTGAGCGGACCTGATAATGGATAGATGGTATTGCGCCAGAAATCGATCGCTGCACTGCGAATCAGGCTCTGATCGTCTTGGGTCAGTTCACTCTCAAATAACGAACCGCTTTCAAACGCATGCTGTTTTAGCATCCGCTGACAGAAACCATGGATGGTAAAAATCGCCGCTTCATCCATCTGCCGAATTGCTTGTTCTAGCAGTTTGATCGCCTGTTCATGATCCGCTGTATTTTGCTTTAGCTGATCTAAAAACGGATCACTAACATCTGGTAACAGAAAAGCATTTCGCGCATCGACTATTCGACTGCGGATACGGTCTCGAAGCTCCTCTGTCGCAGCCTCGGTAAAGGTCACAACTAAGATCTGATCAGGTCCTAACGGCTTATCACTGATATCCCCTTGGCCTAACAACAAACGCAGATACAAGGCTGTGATCGTGTAGGTCTTACCGGTACCAGCACTGGCTTCTATGAGCTGCTGTCCTTTCAGAGGAAAAGTAAACGGCTCTAGCGGAAGTACACTAGTCATCTTTCCCCTCCTCTACATACGCTAGTAGCGGCTCGTACACTGCTTCTGCCAAAGGAATAAATTGCTCGGTGTATTGATTAAAATCGGGAAATGCCCGACGCGCATAAGGGTCGTCTAAAACCCCGATACTAAAACTGTCTCCGTAGAAGCGTTTTTCTAAGCTTTGCAAAGCCTTATCAGGATCTTTAGCTCGTTGCGCAAAATAATCATGGGCTAATGAAGCGTCAAACGCTTGTGGCATCGTCATCCCCTGCTGATAAAACGCCACCAGCTCGGTTAAAAAGCGACGCGCTTCTGAAGATTCAACTTGGCGATAGAATGCCTTACCAGACAAACCGCGGTATACCGCGTTTTTGCGAACTCCTAGTGCACACAGAACTAGATGCTCAACCCAGGTCGATAAGCGATCCCGGGCATTGACTTGCGCCGGTCTATAACGCAACAGATGATCCGGATAGCAATGATCAATCCAACCTTGTAAACGCACACCATCCAGATCCAAATTTACTTCAACTCGCTCAGGGGTACCTTCACATAGAGGTCGGATCTTCTCAGCAAGCTCTTCGCAGTCATGACGTATTTTTTGCAGTGTTAACTCACCCGCCTGAGCGACCGGAAGAATACCCTCGGCCAATACCGTTTGATCCAGTTGATCAAGCGACTGCTCTGCCAACGCCGTATCCAGATAACGCTGTTTAATCAGATAAGATTCCAAGTTATCCAGCGCGAACGGCTCTTCGTCCTGCGCTTCGATCTCGCTTTGACTGAAATACACTTTCAACCGCTGATTAAAGAAGCTACGGCATGGGCTTTTCAAAAAGCGAATCAAATCAGAGAGTTCTAATTCGGCTAGCGTTTCGTTTTCCAACGGCTGATTGATAAATTGCAGCAGAGGCTTAGTATCAGCCCCAGCAGCTGGTAACCATTGAGCGGCATAACTAAACAACTGCGAGTGCTCAGCAAAGTACTGCGGGCTAAAAGCAACTAACGGATGCTGCTGGATCAACGACTGCCTCAGCTTTTGCCCACTATCCGTATACGGAAGAGTCGCATCGGCAGCATAGGTATAACCCTGTTCGATGTAATCGAGCAGTTCACTGACCAAGACCGAAGGTATTTTAGGGTTGTTATCGCGAATAGAGCGTCCGACAAAACTGATATAAAGCTGTTCTTGAGCCGAAAGCATCGCCTCCAAGAATAGATAACGGTCATCATCTCTACGGGAACGATCACCTCTGCGCGGGTAGTCGGTCATCAAATCAAAACCAACCGGAGGGATACTCCGCGGGTACGCGCCATCATTCATGCCAAGCAGACAAACCACCTTAAACGGGATCGAACGCATCGGCATCAAGGTACAGAAGTTAACCGCACCAATCATAAAGCGTTGGGATGAGCGCTGCTGGTTCATCCCGTTCAACAGATAATCGGTAATTACTAAAGAGGATAACGGCTGATTAAATTCAGCATCTGATAGCTGTTCTTGCAGATTTTGTAGCGTCTGACGAATTGAGTTCAAAGCGATCTCATCTTGCTCATCGGCAAGATAAAACGCTTCCAACAATTGGTTAATGACCGCAACCCATTCATCTAAACAGAGCGACTGGCTGAAGTAGGTTTTCGCTTCTTCCAACAGATCAATAAAATCAGCAAGTTTGCCAAGTAATTCAGCTTCAAGTCCTTCCACTTCAGTGTATGGCGCTATCTCTTGCCAATACGCCGTTTGTTCGCCTAATGCATAACCTGCGAGCATACGGCGCAAACCAAAGCGCCAACTGTTTTGCTCAAACAGCGGCAGTTCCCAGACACTGCGTTGTTCAGCATCCAGACCCCAGCGTATATTAACTTGATCAACCCAGTAACGAAGACGTAGGAAGCTATCATCATCCAAACCAAATCGACGCAAGATCGCAGGTACTTCGAGTAACTCTAAAACATCAGATACGGTAAAGCGGCTGCTATTTAGCTTCAGTACTTTTTCAAAGCTAAGTAATAGAGGATTCTCCTGACGATTACTGCGATCCGATATAGAAAATGGAATATAACGCTCAGAAGGTGCATTGGAGAATACCGCCTCGATATAAGGCGCGTAAGCCGCTACATCCGGCATCATCACAATAATATCGCGAGGTTTGAGTTCTGGATCTTCCTCAAATTTAGCTAACAGCTGATCATGTAAAACCTCGATTTCACGCAGCGGGCTATGGCAGCTATGCAACACTATCGAGCGGTCTTGCTCATCAACGCTATGCTTTGTTTCGCTATGACTTGGATCTTCAGGGAATGAGGTTGGATTATCTAAATCCAAAATATCCTGCTGAATGCTGTTCAACAAACAGTGCCTTTCCGGTTCAGCAAAAGCATCGATCTCTTCAAACGCGTTATCTTGTAGTTGATAGATGTAATCACGCCCCAACTTACCCATAGACGCCAAAAGCGGGTTGCCTTGGGCATACTCGCTCATCTCTAGTTCGGGTTTGCCAAACCAGCGACGGTTTACTCGCGCGATCTGAGCAGCATCTAGAATGTCACCCCAGTAGTAGCGACAAGGGTTCATAATCATCAGGTGCACATCAACTTGTTCACCTAAGGCTTGTAGCGCTTGGATATAATTTTGCGGTAGCGCTGAAATACCAAAGACAAACAGGCGTGGCGGTAACTGTTTCAGGTTAGAGCGTTGACGAAGCAGCTTTACAAAATCGCCAAACATATTGGCCCTATGCCAATGAGATTGATCTAAGGACAGAGTGTAATCGGTCAATGCTCGCCATAGGACTGGCTGCCAGCTATGACGGGCAGCGGCTAGATTTCCGCCTTGTTCCCAATCAGCGATCCAATCGGGACGATACACCAAATATTGGTCGAAGATATCAGCAATTTTATTGCACAACTGGTAGAGGCGGTAATCCTCTTCATCGTCTGCCAAATAGGTTTGCAGCGGATGGAATTCAGGTTGGGTCAGCAGATCGGGTAATACCAACATCAACTTCCAAGCCATCGCCTCTTTGGTAAAGGCAGAGCGCTCGGGAACATCATCTAAAACATTAGAGAAGCTTTTCCATAAAAACGATGCCGGCAGAGGAAAATCGATGGATGCTGCGATCCCGGATGCCTGTGCTAACTCGAGTTTGAGCCACTGCGCCATACCTGGGCTTTGCACCAGAATTTGCTCAGAGATAAAGGGGTCCGCGATTGGGTCGCGCCGAATTAATTCAACTAAGAGATCCTTAAGGACCAATATCGAATTGGAGTGATAAACCTGAAACATCCGTGCCCTGATGCAGTAAAAATTGCTCACCAACGAGGGTTGGTAATTAGAGCTATCTACTTTACTGAACTGGACTTTTAATGTCAGTTACTAATTATTGTGGAACGCTGAGATTAACTCGAATAAACAAGGTAGTAGAACAGCCATCAACCACTACTGTGAGGGTTATCTTCTTCAGCTGGTGCAGGCAAACTTGCAAAGCCTTCTTCCTCGGACCAATAGTCTCGGCCCTGCTCTACTCGAACAACCCCTTTAAAGCGTTGTTTCAAATAGTCGACCGCTTCTGGCAAGGTGTCTAAATCACACAAAATTACGCCACCACGATCATTGTCTGTAGAAAAAAGAAAACTCTTCATACTGCCTCCAAGTTACGGAGGCAGATGATTACATAGAGAAGCGGTTGTGAAAAGCTAAACTGTGACAATACAGTTTTTACCCTGCTCTTTTGCTTTATACAGCGCATTATCTGCACGTTGCATCAAGCTTTGTACACTATCACCGACGGTATAAGCGGTTACACCTATGCTGACACTACAACGAATGGTTTCACCATCAGGCAAGATAAATTGATAGTTCTGTAAACTTTCTCGCACCCTTTCTGCCACCGTTTCAGCGCCATCAACATCGGTTGATGGCAACAAGATTGCAAATTCTTCACCACCATAGCGATAACCACTATCTAAGGTTCGTAGGGAAGAGCGAACCAAAGCACCGAAGGTTTCGAGCACTTTATCGCCCATCAAATGGCCATGAGAGTCATTGAGTTTTTTGAAATCATCTAGATCGAAAAAGCATAAAGTAAAACCATGATGGTAACGGCGGGCAGTTTCCAACGCATTTTCCATCTGGTCATAGAAATGACGAGAATTATGAAGACCGGTCAAGCTGTCTGTGATACTCAGCTCTTTATATATCCGTTCTCGCTCAAGCAGCTCAAATTCAGCTTTTTTACGCCCACTAATATTTTGGAATGTCTCGATCGCACCGATCAACTCACCGTTGGAATCGACAATACTGGAAGCTGTAAATTGCAGCCATTCACCATCGACACCACAGTCAGGGAAGAAATCTTCGGCTTCATAAGCACCCTCGATCAACTCAGAGCGCTGACACTTATTCATATAATAGTGCTTAACGTCTTCATCCTTACCACCTTCAAGGATCAAGTCAGCCAGACAAGGACGTGCAGAGGAATAAAACGGCCTCCACTGATCTTTAGTACCGATCATCTCCTCTCTGCTAAGACCACTTATAGCCTCAAGAGCAGAGTTCCAATAAATAATGGTGTGATCTTTATCAAGTACAAAAGTTGGTAAGACAATGCGATCAAACACTTGAATAAGCATGGATTGATCTGTCATATCAACGATTGCCATGGGCGGGATACCTGCTTGAGGAACTGCGTTTTCCTTCATAAATCTTACTGCGCCTAACCATCTTTCTAAAACAAACAGTCGAAGGTATTACCAATATTTTAATTGGTAATACCACTACTCTATATCCTTAAGTAATTTAAATATAGTCAACAATCTGATTTTATGAAGGAATATTAAAAAACAAATTAAAACAAGAAGCTGGATCAATAATGGAAGTGGTTGTTGGTATGAATTTGCAATATAGACTTCGGAAAGAGTTACTCTACTCTTTCCCAAAAACTTACGGGCTCACACTGCTCAAATAGCTGTCCTTGCCTGAAACATAAGGTATTCCCCGGATTTATAGTAATAGCTTCGTCGCCCAACAAAGACTGAGAAGCGACAATAACACCAGTCACAAGATCCTCTGAAGAAAGCTCTAGATCCACCCCATAATTCAAACAAAGCTCTCTAAATGAAAAGCTCTGGTAAGCCAAAGGTTCAAGGTCAGTTTCGTTACCAGAATAGGCAAAAAGCAACTCACCATCCCAATGAATAAAATGGTGACCGCTTAATCGATTTAAGCGTCCGGCATAATCAGCGATTAAAGCTAATTTCATCTCAGCATCCGGTCGCCCTTCGCTCCATAGCTTACGCATCCGCTCCTGCAACAAGCTAAACGCTCGCTCTTGAGGGCTACAGCTTAGTGGCCACTGATCTCCCACAGGAAAGCGATCACCATCTTCGATGCCGGGTAACTCCCCTACTTGGGAAAACAAACAGGGTAAGCCACGCTGCGCCCTTGAATAAGGTTGAATCTCAACGGCCTCAAGGGGGAGTTCAGGATAAAACGCAGCAGACCATACCTCTGTTTCTTCGGGGTTTTCTGCAAGATAATCTGCAAGCCCCAACGCCCTGTTATTATCCATAGCAGTGAATCGTTGTAAGTTAGATTCACATACAGTAGTGATGCCTAAAGCCTCTATTTCAGGGAGATTGGTCAATCTCACTTTAACTGGCGATGAGGTCACGATAGATAAAAATTGTGGCGACTTCATATTCCTTCCTTAGGTAGCAGCCACAGGCTCAGAATGAGAGCGGCCTATATAGAAAATAACTGCTACTGCCCAAAGGATCAAAGGTAAAACAATCCAATTCATCGCCTGCCAGCCCAATACAGCCTCCATCCAACCCGCAGACATTGCGGAAACTGTCACCATACTAAACACTAAAAACTCATTCGCCGCTTGAGATTTAGCTTTCTCTGCAGGTCTATAAGTTGTGGTAACCAGTTGAGTTGCTCCGATAAACATAAAGTTCCAGCCAATTCCTAAACACACCAATGCAGTCCAAAAATGCCATTCAGATACGCCCATCAAGTTAATGCCGATGCAGGCCAACATAAATACGGCGCCGGCATACATAACAGGATTAAGGCCAAATCGTGCGATCAAACTGCCGGTAAAGAACGACGGTACAAACATACCTAACACATGCCACTCGATAACATGAGCCGCTTGAGCAAAGGTAAAACCACAACGGGCCATCGCCAAAGGCGTTGCTGTCATCAGTAGGTTCATCACCACATAACCCACCATTGCAACAACAACGGCGACGATAAAGGTGGGTTGCCTAACAATCGTTAACAACGGACGTGCTTTGTCAGTTTCTTCAGCAGCCACTTCTTTGGGAATATGAGTAAAAAACAGCAAACACAGTGCAATAACGTAAAGGCCTAATAATCCAACAAAAGCACCAGCAAACTCCGCTTCGCCTAGCAAATCCTGACTATAGATAGCCAACTGCGGCCCAATCACCGCAGCCACAACACCACCGGCCATAACTAAGGAGATTGCTTTACTTTTCGACTGATCATCGCAAACCTCTACCGCCGCAAATCGGTACAAAGTACCAAAGCCAATGCCTATACCCAAAAGGAAAGTACCAAACGAGAATAGAAAGAACTGCTCTCCTTGCAGAGCAAGAATGCACAATGCCGCACCCAATATGCCGATCGAATTCCCTAAGTAGAATCCATTTTTTCGGCCTATACGGCGCATAATCAGAGAGGCAGGAATCGTCGCAAGCATCAACCCGATAAACTGAGTCGCCACCGGAAATGTAGTCATGGAAGGACTCGCCGCGAGGTTCTGACCGATCAAAGCTACTACCGAGACTAAAAGTATGTTTCCGGTCGTTAATAAGGCTTGGCAACCGGAGAGCAAGAAAACATTCAGATTCATGAATTAATATCCTTTGATACTTGATCACAAGTTACAGAACCAAAACGATCCCGATACTCACTTGGGTTAATACCTAAACGGCGAATAAACACTCTACGAAGATTGTCAGCGGATACTAGTCCACTCTGCTCAGCTACTCGTTGTAGATTCAATGCGCCGCTTTCTAATAGCTGCCGAGCCAAACTTAAGCGGCTGCTTTCGATATAAGTGGCTGGCGATTGCGCAAACTCACTTTTAAACAGACGAAACAGATGCCGCTCACTGACACAACAATGCTCGGCCAATATTGCGAGATTAAGCTCTGCATTTAGATGCTGTTCGATATAAGCAACTGCCTTAGCAACAGGCCCTGTGGTTTTTAATTGAGCTTCTAGCTGAGTGCTAAATTGTGCCTGACCACCGGGGCGTTTCATAAACACCACCAACTCTCGTGCAACCGCCATCGCGATCTCATGACCTAAGTCCTCCTCAACAAGGGCTAAGGCCAGATCAATGCCAGAAGTCACACCTGCGGAGGTATACAGATCCCCCTGTTTAATCCAGATCGCATCGGAGTTAACCCGCGTATCGGGGAACTCTTCGGCTAACAAATCACAACATTGCCAGTGAGATACCGCCTCTTTATCCGCTAACAATCCGGCTTCTGCCAAAAGGAAAGCACCACTGCAAACAGAGCCAATTCGTCGAACAGTTTTAGCCTGCTCCTGTATCCAGTTAATCAGCTCCTGATTTTTCCGCTGTAGATCTACTCCACGTCCACCTGCAAACAGCAACGTATCTATATCCGTAGCATCGAAATAGCACTGATCGGGAACCAAGCGCATCCCCGAATTGGTCACTATAGGCTCTTGCGATAACCCAAGAATTTTAATCTGGTAGAAATCTTGCCCTAATGCCCGATTAGCCGATGCAAATACCTGCAATGGCCCGGTCACATCTAGAATCTGGCAATCAGCGTAGCCAAGAACGGCGATTGTTTTCACGTAATACTCCCACGGCGATTAAACCTGAGTTTTTAACCTGTGATAGCAGTATTACGCGAAACCGAAATGTCATCAATGACACATATCCGACAATTTCGGACATGCATCATTAAGCAATAGATAGATTAGAGAGAAAGAACGTCGATCTTCTGCGGATTAAACGTCTGTACCGCCTCTTCTGTCGGCGCGTTATCCGGACGCATAGAAGTGTCACTGTTTGGATCAATACCGTGAGGGAAGCCGTGCTTCAAGCCCTTAAAGTCGAACAGTTCAGTATCAGCCAAGTGTGATGGCACAACATGCTGCAACGAACGGAACATGGTTTCGATACGACCTGGGAAGTTCTTATCCCAAGTTTGCAGCATCTCTTTGATCACCTGACGTTGCAGGTTCTCCTGAGAACCACACAAGTTACAAGGGATGATTGGGAAGCCACGTAGCTCGGCAAAGGCAGCGATATCTTTTTCGCGCGCATAAGCTAACGGACGGATAACCATGTTCTTACCATCATCCGAAACCAATTTTGGTGGCATCGATTTCAACTTACCGCCATAGAACATGTTCAGGAACAACGTCTCTAAAATATCGTCACGGTGATGACCTAGTGCAATTTTGTTCGCACCGATCTCTTCAGCAAAACCGTACAGAGAACCACGACGTAAACGAGAGCAAAGTGCACAGGTCGTTTTACCTTCAGGCACCACTTCTTTAACAACGGAATAAGTATCACGCTCTAAGATATGGAAAGGTACACCGATCGATTCCAAATATGCAGGCAAAACATGCTCAGGGAAGCCCGGCTGTTTCTGATCCAGATTCACCGCCACCAGTTCAAAATTGATTGGGGCACTGCGCTGCAGATTCATCAGGATATCAAGCATCGCATAGGAATCTTTACCGCCAGAAAGGCAGACCATAACCTTGTCGCCATCTTCGATCATATTGAAGTCTTCAATCGCGCGACCCATCTCACGGCGCAGACGCTTCTGCAGCTTGTTCATACGGGTTTTCTGCTTCTTCTGCTCTGCTGCAGCTTCGGCGTCAGTTAGTTGAGGATCTTCAATGGATGAGGTGTTGCTAGTAGTCATGGTCTTCAGCTCTATTTCGGAGCGCAGATTATACACTAGATGATCTTAAGAAGTCCTACACCTTGACGCTTGCTCGGCTAAGAAGCGGTGATACACTAAACTGAACTTTCAACGGTAAATGGATTCTTTGGAGCAAGTAATGCTTAAGCTGATCAAAAGACTGGTTTTCTCGGCAACCCTGCTAGCGAGCAGCACCGTTTTTGCTAACCCTATTCTATCTTTTGAGATGGAGGGGGATTTTGATATAAACCACACGGAGATCAGCCAAGCTCTAGAAGAGAGCCGCTTTTATGTCATCTTCGAGCCCAATATTGGCCGCTCTTTGACTCACTACAAAGACCGCTGGGGTGCTGATTACAACAAACACGGTTATGAAGAGATTCGCAGCTTAGTCTTCTGTAATCCTTGGTACGCCAACCATGTGATTAACAAAGACCCAGATATGGGCGCACTCTGCCCTCTTTCTATCACCCTGCAACACAAAAACGAGACAACCTATATCAAGTTCTTACGCCCAAGTCAGATCAATCCAGAAAGTCCAGCTCAGGATCTTCTGATTGAACTTGAAGGGGATATTGTTAAAGCGCTGAAATCCGTTATCGAGCAATAAATACTCGTAAGATTAAGGCTGAACCCAATTGATCTCTTGAGCAGTTTTTTCGCCAACTAAAACCTGCTCAAGACTCTCAGGCATCTCTGCTGTGGTCGACGTCCGTGGAATTCGACCACCCATCACCTCCGCATAAGCTTGCGGCAATAATGGCTCTAGTTCAGGGTCTGCATAACCATCTGGCCAGATCGGCTGGTTATTGCTGAGATCGTATTTATCGGTCGCCCCTAAGGTGTGCAGTACTTCATGTATAGTCACAAAGTTATTCTGTGCTTGATAATCGACACTAGCAAAACCATTCACCACACCAATCATCCCTTTCTGCAAACCTAAGGAATGCTCCAGTACTTGATAAGTCTTAGGCGAATGCAGCTTCAAATAGACTTTGATATCAGGCGCTGAGCCAGTCCAACTATCGTTTTGCCAAGCCCAATAACGCAGCTTTAAACTCCATAAAACACTATCTAACATACTCGGGTTATGTGGCGGTTTTGGAGGGTGCTCAGTCAAAGGGGGAGCAAGATAAACTTCGAGCGGTGTTTCGAGGGGCAGATCATAATGACGCGCTTCCCGCGCCATAAAATGCTCGATATCGTCGAAATGGCCTTCTAATAAGGCATCCACATAGAGTTGGGTATCAGCGCCTTGATCGGCATTAATCGGATAGATCACCACCCAAAGCGGCCGATCCCAATCGGTTGAGCGTAGCTGCGATAGCCAAGCATTCATCGCCACCACGATTAACGCAAGGGTCAGAATAATTAAACGTAGCCGACCCCATGTACTTCGTTGCGATTTAGCCACTAATCCCACGAACGGCCCCTCCAATTAATCCCTTAAATCACACCAACAATAATCAGATATCGGATCGCTTTTCCCAAAGTGATCATCAGTACACTAAGCCAAAAATTGGTTTTTAACCAGCCAGCAACCAAACAAAGCGGATCACCGATCAACGGTACCCATGACATTAGCAAAGCCACAGGGCCATATTGAGTAAGCCATCGTTGCGCTTGCTGTTGTCTAGGTGATGATAGTGCGCGTAGAGGATAGTAATGGGCAATTCCCCAGCCCATTAAGAAAGTCACAATACCGCCCAAGGCATTGCCCGCGGTCACTGCAGCCCAAAGGCTCCAAGGATCATGAACATCTTGAGAGAGTTGCCAAGCCAGAAGAACTTCAGAACCGCCGGGTAACAACGTAGCCGATATAAAACCACTGATGAATAAAGCTGAGAGACTCAGATCTTCGCTCACGCGGATTCCAGCCCAGCCTTAATACAACGAAGAACCCCCACTTCATAGACGCCAGCCAAGGCTTCATGTACAGGCTTTAACGCTTGGCCAAACTCCTGCTGACACTCCAGCATCACCTGCTCGATATGACTGAACTCTTTCTCAGGAAGATCGACCACATCCTGAACCGCCAACTCTCCTTTTTGGATCGCTTGGGCTAAGTGACCGTAGATCGCATTAACCGATAGATGCTGTTGCCTAGAGACTTGATCAACCGTCATGCCACTGCGATAAAGCACAACTGATTCCATCGCCTGAGTCGCGACATTATCGGCTTTGTGCTGATCCTCAAACTCTTCAATCGCCTGAATAAAATCAGCGCCGTAAAGGTCTAGCTTCCGCTCACCCACACCGTTCAGACGTTTGAACTGATCTGAAGTTTGCGGGCGATACATCACCATTTCCATCAACGTTGCATCGTGGAAGATTACATAAGGCGGCACATCCTGCTCATCAGACAAGCGTTTTCGCACCGCTTTAAGCTCATTCCACAGCGCATAATCTTCTGCTTCCAGCTGACTCTGCGGTACTTGGTTCTTACGATAAGGCGTATGCTGACGCTGATCTTTACGCAGTTGGATTTTGGTTTCACCACGCAAAAGCGGACGGCACTTATCGGTTAAGTGCAAAACACCGTGCTGATCGACATTCACACCCAGCAACCCACGAGCCACCAGCTGACGGAAAACAGAGCGCCACTGGTTTTTATCCAGTTCTTTGCCTATACCCCAAGTGGAAAGCTTTTCATGGGCGAAGTTTTTTGTTTTCTCATTCGATTTCCCCATCAGGATATCGACCACATGATTCACACCAAAGCTCTGGCCAGAGCGGTAAACAGCCGATAAGGCTTTGCGTGCCGCTTCAGTTCCGTCCCAAACAGGAACAGGCTCTAAACAGGTATCGCAGTTGCCGCATGGCTGATGATCTTTCTCACCAAAGTAACTTAAAAGCACCTGACGTCGGCAAGTCGTGATCTCACACAATCCAAGCATCGCTTCTAGTTTCTGGCGCTCAACCACCTTCTGTTCCGCTGGCGCTTGCGAGCCTTCCAACATCTGGCGCAGGAACATCACATCCTGCAAGCCATAAACCATCCAGGCATCGGCAGGTAAACCATCACGGCCTGCACGGCCAGTTTCCTGATAATAGGCTTCAATGCTTTTTGGCAGATCTAAGTGAGCCACATAGCGCACGTTGGGTTTATCAATACCCATACCAAACGCAACAGTTGCGACCATGATGATATTCTCTTCAGTCAAAAAGCGATGCTGATTATGACTTCGAAGGTCTGCCGCAAGTCCCGCATGATAAGGCAAGGCATTAAAGCCCTGCTCACATAACCAAGCAGCAGTATCTTCTACTCGTTTGCGAGAAAGGCAGTAAACGATACCGGAGTCTTTCGGGTGCTCATCTTTAAGAAACTTTAACAGCTGCTTTTTAGCGCTGTCTTTTTGCCCGATACGATAACGAATATTCGGGCGGTCAAAACCTTGGATAAATTCGGCAGGATTGGTCAGCGCCAAGCGCTCAACAATCTCTTGCTGAGTACGCTCATCCGCAGTTGCCGTCAACGCAATACGCGGTACACCAGCAAATAACTGAGCCAACTGGCTTAACTGCAAATATTCTGGTCTAAAATCATGTCCCCACTGGGATACACAGTGCGCTTCATCGATGGCAAAGAGTGCAATTTGGCAGGACTGAAGCAGAGAGAGCGTGCGCGGCTGAAGTAATCGTTCCGGCGCAATGTAGAGTAGATCAAAGCCACCGGATCTTAACTGATGCTCGGTTTCATTGATCAAAGAGAAATCCATGCTCGAATTCAAGCACCCAGCACGAATACCCCATTGAGATAACGCAGTAACCTGATCCTGCATCAACGCGATCAGCGGCGAGATAACAATAGCCGTGCCCTGCCTCATCAATGCAGGCAGCTGATAACAGAGTGATTTACCACCACCTGTAGGCACAACCACCAAGGCATCTTGGCCATTTACCAGGGTACCTATAACTTCGGCTTGGGGCTCTCGGAACTGATCGTAACCGAAAACCTCTTTGAGGATCTGTAACGCGCTTGAATTCATGGCTGGATTATCCAGAAAGCGTGCGCCTTTGTCACTGACAACCGTATTGAATTGAGCAGTTAAAAAATACTGCTAAATCTGACCAAGCAAGTTAAAATCATCAGCATAACCTTTTAGGAATATATTCATGACTCTCACTTCAGCGAATGCACTTACCGATTCAGAACTGGATCTACTGGACGACTTCCTTTATTCCGATGCTGTTTCAGAAGATTGCCTTGATCTTATCGGCGTTCACGGCTTGTTTAGCGCGCTAAATATCAGCCCTACTCCTCTTGATGAATCCACGTGGATGGAACTGGTTTTTGATCAGACGCCAAACTGGGAATCAGAAGCGCAAGAAGCTGAGATCATGGGCCTACTAAAACGCCTATACAGCACTATCGGCGGCCAGCTATACAGCGACGGCGAAATCGAACTACCGTGCGAACTATCTCTAGACGCTGAAGAAGATGAAGATATCTCGCCTCTAGCATGGTGGTCACAAGCCTTTATGGAAGGTGTGTTCACTCAGGAAGAAGAATGGTTCGGCAGCAAGAAACAGGAAGAAGTAGCTGAGATGCTTCTACCAGTAATGGTTGCATCTGAACTGTTTGAAGAAGATGACATCAACAAGATTCGTGAAGATGAGAAACTATGTGCAGAGATGTGCGCGCAGATTCCAGAACTTCTGATCGATCTGTACCTTTACTTCCACGCACCAGATAAGTAAGTTCGCTTTCTATACGCTTACTACAGCTAGCCTAGTTCACGAACTAGGCTAGTTATCTCGCCTTTCATTACTGCCCGTCGTTACACCTTAAGCTGATTATTGCGATCACGCGATGTACGGATCAACTCATCACCAGACGCTTTCGGGCCTAACTTAGCAATACGATCATAAAGCACAACATTCACTGTTGCGGCTAAGTTCATGCAGCCAACGGTTGGAATGTAGATCACATCTTCACACCAAGCCACAATCTCTTTATCGATCGAGCGATCTTCAGGGCCAAAGATATAGTAAGCATTTTCAGGGTGCTCGTAGTCGATCAATGAAGTCGCACCTTCCACCAGCTCAATCGCAACCGGTCTAGCGCCTTTTGGAATAGACGCTTTAAAGCATTCAATATGATCTAGGGGGATACGCTCCAACATATTGCGGGTATCTGTCTGCAGTCGCTTATTCTGTTCCTGCGCTTTATTAAAACGATTACCCGTGTAGGTAACAGATTGCACGTTGTAGCAACCCGCTGCACGCATGATCGCCCCAACATTCTCAGGGCTCTTAGGATCAGTTAAACCTATATGGGCTTGATGACTTTCAGACATATTTATACTGCTTTCTTAATAGTGCGCTAATAAAGCAGGGATTCTATAGTAATTCGGCCTGTGAGAACACGTAAAACAAGGCTCGGAAGCACAACCGAGCACCTGTTTTTCTACTACTTTTCAGGTTAACCAAAGTGCGCAAGCCAACGCTCAGCCAGATCTCGCCTTTCCGGCGTAGGTAACTGATCCAATCCGGCTGGCAAAGATTGGCTACGAATATAGTTAATCGCCTTAATCACCTCTCCTTGCACAAGGTAGATATAAGGGCCAACCTCAGCGTTATGGATAAAGTTAATCGCATTACCCCGATTGCCCAAGTAAAAGTACTGGCCCAAACGCTCGTACCGCGCAATATGCTGGGTTTCCTGACTCACCGAGAAATTGGTATCAGCACGGCTGAGCTCCAACTCATCATCAGAGGAAGTTACCGAAAAGATAAATGCGCCGTTTTTGATGCGGTTAAAATCATGATTATTCAGCGATTGATTGCCCGTCGCGCAAAAGATCACATCACTACTCTGCAAGGCATCCTCTTTATTGATCAGATCAAAACCACGCGATCTCGCCTCGATCGCACGAATCGGATCGATCTCAACCACCTTAGTATTGATATTCTTTTCATGCAGCGCTTTAGCAATCGAGCGACCGATCTTGCCATAACCAAACACCACCGCATTGCCACCATTCATAATTTGGTGGCATTCACGCATCAAAGCCTCGGCGGAATAAACAATCGATTGGCCGGTCAGATAATCTTCGGGACTTTTTAGGGGGCTGCGGGCAACCGATAACACCGGTACCGGCAGTTGCTCATGTTCAAGATAACGTTGTAAGCCATTTTCTGTGACTTCTACCACGCCCAGCAGATTGGCTTTTAATCGATCAGGTAATTGCGGCAGCGCAGAAGCAAAATAGCCACCGATATCGACTAAGATCATATCCCCTTCTGGGATATATTCATTCAAAATTGCTGATATGACCTCGACCGAACTGATCTGAGAGCGCTTTTTAATCACCACCTGAAACCTTTGTTCTACTTGTTCCAGTGTTGAGCGGCTGATACTTTTCGGCTTCGGTAACACCATTTTTACACGGCAAAATTGCTCCAACGCATCCAAAAAAACCGGAGGCGTATCAAGTAGATGGGTAACAACAACCAGTTTTAGTGTGTCATCCTGAGCGGGACAAATATCCTCAAAAAAATGCCGGGCTTTCATAAATAAAGGGGTCATCATTCTCTCCTAGGTATGTTGATCCCCACTGTGTAAATTATCGGAGCGCCAATCTCAAACAATTGTTTAATTTAAACGTATGTTTTATTCTTTTACCCTTACTTAAGACATTACGAATATTTTCTTCGTAGCCGCCCCTAAAAAAGGCTTTTGAACGATATTGCTCGCTCAATAGAAGTTTGATCAAAATGCCAAGGTCAGTATGAACGAACAACAGAACGATCCTTCTAAGCTACACCCACAAACAGAGCTATCTATGCTTGATCAACTCAGCGACATGATTGCCATCGTTGATCAAAACAATAAGTTTGTGGCGGTAAATAAAGGCTACGAAAACTTTTTTGGTATTTCTAAAGATGCGTTTATCGGCAAAACCGTTGCCGAAGTTCATGGTACCGAAGCCTACGAACAGCAGATCAAAGATGCGCTCGAACAAGCCTTTATGGGCAACCAAGCTAAGGCACGAATCAGCCAGACCTCTATCTTCAAACAGCAGCATACCTTTGAAGGCAAGTTCACCTCCTACTCTGGCTCACTGATCACTGATCTAGGCGCAATGGTGGTATTGCACGACATCACCGATCTTATCGAAGCCCACAAAGAGCTAGAGCGCGAGCAAGAACTACTGCACACCATTATCAACGCAGTACCGGACTTTATCTTTGCCAAAAGCCCTGAAGGGGTTTATCAACTGTGCAACAAAAGCTTTGAAGAGTTTCTGGATACACCCGCCGAAGATATCTTAGGCCGCACCGATTACGAGCTGATGTCGAAAACCTCAGCCGAATACATTGCCAATAAAGATAAAGAGGTAAGGGAAACCCTAGAAGCACAACGCTGCGACGAATGGGTTTCCTACAAAGATGGCCGTCGCCGCTTATTGGACATGTACAAACTGCCCCTAAAAGAGAGCAACTCAACTGAGATTGGTGTCCTAGGCATAGGCCGTAATGTCACCTTTGAGCGTGAAGCCGAGCAGAACCTACTCCTCGCCTCCTTAGTGTTTGATGCCACCCCAGATCCCTGCATCATTCTATCCGACAAAGGCGAGATCATATCCAGTAACGAAGCGGCGCAAACCCAGTTCCCTCAGCTCAAAGATAAAACGCAAAGCCTTCAACTAAATGAATTGCTATACAGCCCAGAACGTGACGCTATCGATCTGGACAGACTGACCGAATCCAATGGTAGCTGGTGCGGTGAGATCTGCAGTCACGACCACAGAACCTATTTCGCCACCCTGAACGCGGTTCAAGGCCAATCGGTCCAAGCCAATAAATTTGTACTGATCGTACGTGACGAAAAGACCCATAGTGCAATGGCAGACAACCTTCTGACCAAAGCCTATCAAGATCCACTCACCGATCTACCCAACCGCCGACTCTTCTACTCGCGACTAGAAAGCGCCATCTCCCGTGCTGAAAGACAACTAAGTCAACTGGCGGTTATCTATATCGACCTGGATAAGTTCAAACCGGTAAACGACCAATACGGTCACGCCACCGGTGATAAAGTCCTGCGCGAAGTCGCTAAACGCTTAAAACACTGCTTCCGCTCCACCGATACCATTGCCCGTATCGGCGGTGATGAGTTTGTCGCCCTGATTGATATCGAAAAGCGCGAACAAGCAATCTTAGTTGCAGAGAAGTGCCTAAACAGCCTAGTCGCCCCGTTTGATCTAAAACCGGCGCAACATATTATTTCAGCAAGTATTGGAATCAGCATATTCCCAGAGGACGCAGGCAGCGCAGAGATACTGATACAACGAGCAGATAAAGCGATGTATCAGGCTAAGCATTCTGCTGATACATCGGTTTGTTATTTTTCTGAGTGAGGTGTATTAGGGGCTTTCGCCGCTAAATACAGGAAGGATACTGCAAAGATCGGCTGTGGGTACTTGTTAAGCATTTCACTTACCGCTAATCACCAGAAAATTGAAGGGCTCTAACCCTTTAAATTCTGACTCCATTAATTCCATTAATTCCATTAATCTTTCAATAAAATATACTCTGACCCCATTTATTTAACTTCTCCAAACTGTCGGATGATGTTTAAAAAACATCAGGGGATCACTCGTGCCCTTTACCCGAAGCGGCTAATGGGTGACCCCAATGCATTCATGGAACGCCAGCATAAAACAGTCCGCGAATAGCGTTTGTTATATCATCAGACCATTGTAATAAGCCTAAGCTTACGCTCATTGGGAATGTACTCTAAAGCAACCATCAACCTAACAGGTGGGCCGTTACTAACTAGCTTTTCAATAAGAATATTAAATTTAGTTGTTGCATGTTCTTTTAGATGGGTCAAATTGTACAAATAATTATCACCAATTTTTTCCCGTATCAAGCCTTCCAGTTCTGCTCTGCTGAAACTGATAAGCTCTGACTTTTTCATTCTTCCAGTCTTATGTTTTCTTAAATAATTTAGCTTGCTATCGTCAATCTCAACATCAAAACCATCAATAGCTAAAACATTGCTACTGATTGAATTTATTGCAAATTCTGTATCTCTTTTGAAGCCGTCATATACAGGGCGTTCAATCTTGTAAGATAGAAATATCCCTACCAATGAAGCTTGAAGGCTATAGCACCTGTAGCTATTCTCTTCGAATGCATATCCAGGCATATTTATGTTTTCAGAGTTATCCCTGTCATCTTCGTGACCGCAAATCACTATGTTTTTATGTTTGATAAATGAGTTTACAAGGCTCACCGATGCGTACCTTTTCATAAAGCAGGAAAAGGTAACATCAACATACCCTGTATAGGGTATATATGATTTCAAACCGTCATCTATTTGTTTTAATAAATTTTCTGAAACATTATTAATGTAGACAAGAAAATACTGACTGCTATGACCGTACTCAGTTGGGTTTCTAAGCTCAATGCTAGATACCAACTCATGATACAATCTATCCTGATCTAATCCTTTATCAATGTAATCACCACATAAAAAACTATGACTGGTTCGTCTATCAAGCAGGGGTAATATTTTTTTAAAGACCTCTCCACCGTACCATGAACTATCTATTTGAAAAGAATCAAATACCAGCATTATTTCTTTCTTTTCGATGGAGGGAGACAGGCATGCGCGCAGCTCTTGATAGTTTATTGATTTGCTTTTCAGAACAAGGAGAAGCTCCTGAAACATCCCATTTATTTCCCGATAAATAGCGCTATGATCAAGTTTGAAATAATCAGCCATAACCTCAAGCATGATGTGATCTCTAGCGTCCAAAGTATAGATAGTGTCCATAACATCCTTTTAATTGATATAAAGATCAGCAACAGGGGCGCGCACGTTTTTCGCGCGTCCCAGTCAGTAAGAAGAGCAGTAAAAATGGGGGCAGAGTAAATTTAAAATAGTTTTACTCTGACCCCATTTATCAGGCTTCGCCGTAAGCGTTACTTAAATAAAGGGAGGCAGAGTAGGTTTTCAATAAATTGTACTCTGACCCCATTTATTCTATTCATCCACGTCTTGAAGCATTTTTTATGCATGAATTTTCAGAATAAATCAGGCTTAAAGATTCGTAGCAAATCTAGCAACCGCCCACTGATAAACGCAAAGCAAAACATACCAACAAGAAACTTGAAAGTTTTACTATTCACTTGCTGATAGTGCCACCTAGGTGCATTTTTGTTTGCTGTAAGCACAAGATAAAAGGCATAAACAAAAAGTATAGAAATTGCCGCTAGAACACAAACTACAAGTATTTTTGTAAAAGCTAGTTCCAAAGGTAAATCATTTCGATAGAAGTAGACTGGAACTAAGGCGCCCCACATAATCCCAACATATGTTGAGCTCATTGCTAACGCAGTATTAGCAAAATAAATGCCTAAGCTTTTCACATATTTATTGTCATAATCAGTAACAGGGCCACTAATAATGAACTTTACACTCAAATAAATTATCGAAACTGAAGCAAACAACCAAATCCATTTTAAAGCAACTTGCTCACTGAGAAACCCACCAAAAAAACCAGGGTTTATTTCCAGCAAAATAAACAACCACACAACTATAGAAACAAGCCCAAATCCGCAAAAAGGATATAAAAAAGATTTATAACTTATAGGGTGACTTTTTAGGTATTCAAAAAAAACCATACTACATCTCCATACTTCTAAACAAACAGGGTCAGAGTAAATTCTCAATAAATTATACTCTACCCCCAATTATTTCCTAAAATTAATTTTAGACTCAACTTTTAGATGTATTTGCACTCCAGCTCATCGATTTTTACAAACTCATTTTGTATATTATTCATCCACTTCATCCGTTGCGAAGTATCCTTTGGCATTGAGTTCAAAGATTCATTAATCCAAGTTACAAGTGCAGTTTTTTGTGCATATATTTCTTCCAGAACCCCTACAGGCCTTACTTGCTTAGCCAATATACTGACGGAGTACTCTTGGGTTCTTTTTAACATACAGCCAAATTTTAAAAACTCTTCCTTTGATAAGTCGTCTTTACGAAGAATGTCGTGAATAACAACAACAAACTGAAGATTTGGTACTATTTCAGCAATTAACAACTCTTTTTGATTTACGACTTCAACCAGCATAGCTCTCTTATCCTCATGCGATTTATTCCAATCAGCATGATCCTGCATAAGTGAACCTGATCGCAGTTCACGATGTCGGATTGTATAACTTGTAAAAAGGTCACCTAGCTTTTCATTAACTTGCAGTAGTGCTTCTAATTTCTCTTTAGCATATATATTCGAATAACTTAAATCGCTCTTTATTCTATCTACGAAAATTCCGCCGACAATGCTAAAAGCCAATAAAACTGTACCAAGTAAAACCTTATCGATTATTTTGTTTCTTAGGTCTAAGTCGGATTTAAATTTCTCTATTACTTTGTCTCGAATCATTACCACCCCAAGTATATTTTTAATTCGCATGATATTTACCAACAGAGACAGCAAGCGGAGTGCAGTATCAGTACAAATACTAAATAGAATAATTAGGGTCAGAGTAAATTTTCAATAAATTATACTCTGACCCCATTTATTCTTAGACCCCATTTATTCTTTGTTGATACATCGGTTTGTTATTTTTCTGAGTGAGATTGGTTAGAGGAACTTATACAGCGACAATCTACAGCTGTGACTTGTTAAGTGTTTCACTTTCAAACAATCACCAAAACGACCAAAGAATTAAAGGGCTCTGCCCCCATTTAATTCACATATTGAGTTTCTTCTACCACTCGTGAGGGGGTGGAGGGACGCTACCTTTCTTTTTTGCCCCCTTTAGAAACTCTTGAAAAGTCATCTCAGAATCTCCTTTTCTATTATTATCTTCTCGTTTTAACATTTTTCTATCGATCGCCATACTGTCGATTATTTCATTCTGGCTCATTTGAAGCTGCTGTATCATGTTAGTTAATTCCGAGATTTGTAACTCATGAATTTTTTCAGTTCGATCCTCGTCGCTAAGCTCTACTTGCGTGAGTTGTGCTGGAGAAGTCAGTTCCATTAGGCGAATTAATGAATTTATTTCTGCAAGATCATCTTTTTTAGAGTATGTATCCTTTAATGTTTCAGCTAATCGAGCTACCGCAGAGTTAACATCTCTATATTTCATGCCCCGTTTATAGTCTACATACCTTAAACTTGATACATCAAAAGGTGCATTAGTCTCATCATCTATCATCAAAACAGTTGGTTTATCGAACGCTTGACGAACACCTAATTCATAAAATACATTAGGATTTTTAGCACTCATATCGCATATAGCAATATCAGACTCGATAACTTTCCTTAGAATATCTAACTGGATCAAATTCGTATTAGCAGTTTCATCTGCCCGAACAGGTACCATCCCCGCAAGAGAAATTGCTGGCTTTATAATATCTTCATAAACATGAGTAAAATGTTCCGAATCATATCCAGGTTGCGAGGATATTGGCATTATCACAAAGCAATTTATGCACTCATCTTTTTTTTTCGCTGGCGCCTTGGCCATACAAGAACTCCTTCAGTTATTAAACTTCATTCCAAATTAAATGGAGGGAAAAGTATATTTTCAATGAATCAAACTCTGATCCTATTTTCCTCTAAGCCTTAAATAATTGGGTAAAAACACTCAGCTCCATGAGTTAAAAATTCCTTTGATTTATAACGCCCACATTTGTGCTGGTTTGTAGCGCAGCGGAAAACTAGTACGACAACATGCGCTTCTTAGGTTCTTTAAAGGTTCTCAAAGTAGCCCTCGCTACTTCCAGAAATTTTCTCCACCTCAGCGAGTTCTGCATTGATGATATTCCCAGAGTTGTGCAATTAAAGGGGTCAGAGCCCTTTAATTCTTTTAATAACGGATGTAAGGAATCAAAAAGGAAGGAATAAACGAGAAATTGCAAAGATTCTTCCGTGACAAACCGCGCATGCGCTATATCAATTGATATACGAGAGTAATTTTAACCCACGCTAGACTTCCATCTGCATGTTTTATAAGACTTTTTAACTTACTACTGAGTACAAATCAACTATCAAATATATTGGTTTTGAACAGTAGATAGCACCCATACAAAAAAGCCCCTGCGATTCAGCAAGGGCTTCAGTATAAACGTACTCAAGTTTAGCAGTTTCGCCAGCCGTGTCTGCACAGGTAGCACCCCAATTATCTCAGCTAAACACAGCACCAAGCTTAGCAATCACAGCCCCACAGAAGGTATAGATATGCTGATTACTCATAAAGAAGAATGCTGCAAATAGTAGCCATAGATGGATAGTGAACCAGAACAGAAGCGGGTGTTCTTTACGTTGCAAGATCTCAAGAATATAGGTCTGTCCTGAACTGATTCCCATAATGGCCCATAGCAGCATAAATACGCCCCAGATAATGCCGGCATTTAGCCATAACTCGGTAAGGATGAGAGTTAAGCCCAATTGGGTTTTCCAAGGCAAAACCTTGCCTATTTTTTGTGATGATTGCTGGCTTTTATTAACCTCGTCCCTCCCCTTAGCCTCAATCGGACTAGGGGCAGAGGCTTTTACTTTGACGCTCGTTGGTGCTGACGTTGCCATAAAATAATCCTCAGTGATAAAGCAGGCTAATATTCAATTTTTTATCGCTTTCAGCGCGGAAGGCTGCGTCTCGAAAAGTCACCACAGCAGTTTTAGCCGCAACATTTTTACTTAGATTACTTGAGTAGGCATAACCCTCTATCAGCGAGCCGGTTTGATCAAACTGCTGATTGCTGTTTTCATCATGAAATAGCACCAGTGCATACTCACCGCGTGGTAACTGATTGAAACTCAGCTCTCCAGAAAAGTCTTTGGCGGGTATCACTAAAGTACGAACGGCTTGATCAAAATGATTGTTGTTAAACGCATTTGGGTTATCAAATAGCTGGGCGATGATCTGCCCTTTATCGTTACGCAAACCTTTAATTAGCGCAGTTAGCGTGATGCTCGTTGTTTTTTGACTTACCTGTTGTGGGTTAACTTGATCAGCTTTGGTCTTTGCAGCTTTGATCTGTATAGCAACGGCCTTTTTCGTGAGCTGTTTATCAGCTTCAGATAGCTCCTTCTTTTCTGGAGCTACAGAAATCGGCTTATCCTTATTCAGATCTAAAGCCACCAGCCCGATGGTCATTATTGCGCACACCAGAACCGCATAAATAATGGCACGTATCATGTTTTACCCCTGCTAATTATTTAAACATTCCAGCAGCATCGCTTTCATGCAAAGGGCTGACCTGTGCGCCAAATAAGTGTTTAGCTAAATACTGATGAAAATCCACGACGATGCGCTCTACTTCCAGCAATGTTCCGCCTTTATGGTGCCGAGAACCCATGCCGCTTTGCACCAGTTCACAGATATCTTTGTCTTCCTGCAAAAACGCCGCAGCGAACTCTTCACTGGCTTGATCACTTTTATCAGGCGCATATTCTGCCATCCCTCCGCCATGCACAAAGCAGTGCTCTGGGCCATCTGGGGTAACAGCGATCCAATCGAAAGATTCATAGGTAAGAATGCCGATAAAGCCTGGTGGTAGATAAATCAGTACATAGTGGTTGAGAGGCTCGGGCGTATCACCGGAGAAAAATCGAGACAATGCACTGCGCTGCTCGACTATCTCACCACCCGTTAGGCTCCAGTTAGCATCACCAGCAATGTAATAAGCCTTTTTGCTAGGCGTATTTACCTCTAGGGTTTCGCGATGAACCATAAACAGGTGATAGCTCTCGATACCGTTTTCAACCGCTAGCTTCCAGTTGCTGTTCCAGTGTTCGCTAGCACCACCGTAAGCCTTTGTGAAGCGCTCCATTTTGTAGTGCTGTAGATAAGGGTTGATCTCGTTCAAGCTACTCAGCAGATCACTCGGGTTATCTGACAGGTTAATAAACAGTAAGCCCATCCATTCTTGTAAGGCGTACTTTGGTAACTCATGACGCTGTTTATCAACACATTTGGCGGCATCAAAAGGCACACCTTTTAGCTCGCCATTATCTGAGTAAGTCCAAGCGTGGTAAGGGCAGACAATGTTTTTCTCTATATGGCCAAAGCCCGCTGATAACAACGGTGTTCCGCGATGGCTACAGTTGTTAGACATCGCTCGGATATGCCCATCTTTACCATGAACCACCGCAACAGATTCACCCGCGAGCGTAAAGGCAAAGTAGCTCCCAACCTCAGCTAGCATGCCCGTAGCACAGACAAACACCCATTGCTGATGGAAGATGTTATCTGCTTCCAGTTCAGCAACCTGGCTATCTTTATAAACAGCAAAAGGTAAGCTGCATGCCTTGCCTAGAGGAAGACTGGCTGTTTCCTTATAACGATCAAATAGCTTTGTCATGGCAAATCTCTTATATAATATGAAACACTTGTGTATCATATTAGCAGAGCATTTATGATACAACAATGTCTCATTATGAGAATTTAACATGACAGATCTACGCATAAAGAAATCACAGCGCGCTTTATTGGATGCCAGCTTTCAAGTATTGCTGCACAACCCGCACGCATCTCTAAGTGAGATAGCAAGCCAAGCGAGTGTTGGACGCGCAACGCTTTACAGGCACTTCCCTACCCGAGAAAGCCTGATTACAGCCATATCTGTCGAATCGTTGGAGATTGTTAAAGATGCGATGCTGCCTATTATCACCAGTGATAATCAGGGAGAGGCTGCTTTTAGAAAATTGATTGCGGCACTACTACCTCTAGCCGACCGTTTCCATTTTCTACAAATGGTCTGGACGCTGGTAGAGATGGACCAGGAGTTTTTAGATTTGTACGGAAAACAGATGGAAACTGTTAAGCAGTGGATCGAGCAAGGGCAACGCCAAGGGGAGATCAATGCCGACCTAACACCTGAGTGGGTCGTCTCGGTATTAGACAGCCTGCTCTACAGTGCTTCATGGATGCTGGCACAAGGCGCGATGAATAAAGACGACGTTGAACAACAGCTAGTACATACCTTACTCAGGGGAATTCATCGCTCTTAAAAGGAAGCTCATAAAGAAAAACACCAAAAAAAGCCCCTGCTAATCAGCAAGGGCTTTTTAGATGAGAGCTAACTTAGGCTTAGTAAGTTACGCGAGCAGTACCTGCACGGGTTAGCACCCTTACACGATCGCCTGCTGCGAAGGCTGGTCCACCGTCCATCTCTTGGACAATAGATACCATATTGCCATTGTCTAAGCGCACAGTGATCTCCTGTCCTTGTGCACGTGTTAGCATCTCTTCTGCTTTTTTACCTGCGACACCACCGGCAACAGCGCCTAATACTGTCGCGATATCTTTACCGCGGCCACCACCAACATTGCTGGCTGCGATGCCACCCACTACAGCACCTGTTGCACCACCTACTACACCACCGGTTCCTTCAATAACTACAGGAATGGCAGATTGCACAACACCGTACTGAACTTGCTGAACTTGGCGTGCTTCACTACGCGAATAGGTTGTACCGCTTAAATTACTTACACAACCGCTTAGTGTTAGCGCACATAGCATGGTCACAACAACTGCATACTTACTCATAGGTGTATCCTCTTATCTGATCTTCATATCAGATGATTTGTTCGGGCCAAAATCCCTTTCTACTATCAATTACATTTTAGCAATTAATACCCTGAAACCGTTTTATAGCCTACTCGAGCCTGCCCTTCCATATTTGATTATCCCTATAGACAGCCTTTAGCCAGATTCGATCCACGCCGACCCATAAATATTAACTACTGAGTTTACACCTTGAGCATGTACCTAAAATGAACCAACTCAGCCATAGCGTTTATTGATATTCACCGTAGAGCCTAGAGTAAAGACCATTACTTTGTAGCAGCTCAGAATGATTGCCCTGCTCACAGATTTTGCCATCTTCAAACACATAGACATGATCGGCTTGTTTTACTGCACTTAAACGGTGAGCCACGATGATGGTAGTGCGATCTTTTAGAAAGCTCTTTAACGCCTGATGCAAATTCAGCTCGGTCTCTGCATCCAATGCTGAAGTTGCCTCATCTAATACAACAACCTTAGGGTCACTTAACAGCATACGTGCGATAGCGATACGTTGGCGCTGTCCTCCGGAGAGCCTTACGCCCTGCCGCCCAACCTGCGTATCCAATTGCTGCTCTAGTGATTCAACAAACGGTTTTAACTGGGCTACATCTAAGGCATTCCAAAGCTCTTCATCTGAATAGCTTTTTCCCATGGTCAGATTGCTACGAATCGAACCGTTAAACAGAGCAGGATGCTGGAGTACGGTTGCGACGTTATCTCGAACGCAAGCCAGACCTATATCTTTGATCGAGACACCGTCAAAGAACATCTCCCCTTTCTCGATTGGGTATAAGCCCAACAGCCCCTGCACTAAGGTTGATTTACCGCCACCACTGGCACCGACTAAAGCAATCTTTTGCCCTGCGGGGATATCCACCGAGACGCCTTTGAGTACCTCGACTCCGGTTTCATAACTGAAGTGAATATCTTGTAATTTAACCGCGACAGTCTTCTTGCCTTCAAATGGATTAACCTTGGCTGGGTACTGCGGTTCCTCTTTAAAATCTGCCAAATTGTTGATCCGCTGCAGAGCGGCTTTAGCAGCGTAATAACTATATTGGATGCCTAGAATCTCCTGCACTGGCGCCATCATAAACCAGAGGTAGCCAAAGACAGCCATCATTTCGCCAATAGTCAGATCGGAGAACACCACCATCAGCATGGAAACCGCTCTAAAGAGATCAACGCCGATCATAAACAGGACAAAGCTTAAGCGATTGGCCGCATCACTTTTCCACTCAAACGCAGTTGAATGATCACGTACGGTTTTGGCTTCTGCGATTAGCCCTTTTAGATAATGCTGTTCACGGTTACAGGCCCGCAGTTGTTGGATATTGTCCAGCGTCTCGGTTAATGCCGATTGAAACACCTCAAATGCTTTGTTTTCCTGACCTTTAAGATGCTTAACCCGTTTAGCAACCATGGTGGTGAAATAGATCACCACCGGATTAAGAAACAAGATAAACAGGGCGAGCTGCCAGTGCATCCACAGCAAAATAATGGCGGTACCAAGAATAGATAGGGATGCAATCAGCAAACGACTGAGCGAGCTACCGATAAAGCGATCTACAGTATCTAGATCGGTCACAAAGTGAGATGACACCGCACCGCTGCCGACAGTTTCGTATGCGGCCATTGAGATCTTTTTAAGCCGCTCTAATAAGCCAACCCGAATCCGATAAGTTACATCTTTGGAGATAATGCTGAATTGGCGCGCCTGCCAAACGTTCATCATCAGCGCGACTAGACGTAGAAACAGTGTGACAAACAGAATCACACCGATAAACAGTACCGGCCCATGCCATTCTGGCGGAAACATAGGGCCTACAGTTTCGACAATAAACCCAGGTTGATCTAACAGGACTTCATCAACCAACAATGGCATAAACAGTGGTAGCGGAACAGAAACCAAGGCGGCAAAGAAAGCGATGATGTTCGCTTTAATCAGCTCGGTTTTATGCTCAGATGCCACCTTTAAGATATAGCGCCAACTGTAGTACGGCTTCACAAACGATCCTTTTTTACGCAAACTCAGTAATAACTAAATTGTACTCGTTAAACCTCGGTCTAGATTAGATTGAGCAAAAAAAAACCCGCAGTGTCTGCGGGTTTTCTAAATAGGCTTAGCGGTTATGCTTGTAGCATTTTGTAAAGCTTATCTTTTAACTTAAGGCGCTTAAACTTGGCTGCTTCTTCAGTTTGAGTGCATACCGGCTCAACCTCAGATTCCATTCGCTCAACATCTTTTGTCACCTGATGGTACTCATCGAATAAGCGAGCAAAATGTGCATCTTCCATTTTTAGATTGTGAATACGGTCACGGTGCTCTGGAAATTCGTGAATCAAATCATGATGTTCAATAGGCATTTGATGTTCCCCTTAATCGTTCTTTCTTATCTCTTTGACTTCAGTCTCCTCCTCTGATGACCACAAAGCATTGACGGACATCAATACAGGTTCCAAACTATAAAAAAGAATATAAGTGGAGGTTAATATTATGTATGCAGCAATCATGAACACCGCATTAGGCTCTCTGCTTATTAAAGCTAACAACAGTGCTATTACCTCGATTCATTTCCTACAAGATAATGAAACGTTGCCCGAGCTTTTGGGCAACGCGCTCACCAATCAGTGCGTTTCTGAACTAAGCGAATACTTTGCTGGGAAGCGGGTAAGATTTGATGTTCCACTGGCACCTGATGGCACAAAGTTTCAGCAATCCGTGTGGAATGCGTTAAACGAAATCCCTTACGGTAAGACCTGTAGCTATGGTGAAGTCGCTAAGAAAATAGGCAACCCAAAAGCCGCTAGAGCTATAGGGATGGCAAACAACCGCAACCCGATTCCCATTATTATCCCTTGTCATCGAGTATTGGGAAGTAATGGTAATTTAACAGGTTACGCCGGCGGGCTTGAGAATAAGAGCTATCTGTTAAATTTAGAAACTAAAGACCTGATCTAACCCAATCTTATTTAAGACAGAATAAAAGACACAAAAAAGGCTGCAGATGCAGCCTTTTTCAATTTGGATAGAGCTTAAACACTTACACTCTGGACAATGGTTTTTGAGGTATCAGCAAGGTCAACAGAGGATCGCTCTGTAGCTTGAGCAGCCAACTGAGCAACTTGCGCGGCTTCCTGAATAGACATGATGTTTTGCTTTAATTCTTCCGCAGCATTACTTTGCTGAGAGGATGCAGCGGCGATCATGGTACTCATATCATCAATGCTACCTACACCCGCCATAATCTCTTGCAGCGCAGAACCCGCTTCACCGGCTTTATCAACACAGCCTTTTGCTGAATCCTGACTTTTCTCCATCATCGACATGGCTTGAGCGGCTTCGCCCTGAAGTTCTGCAATCGTGGTATCGATCTCTTTAGTAGAAAGCTGAGTACGTTTAGCTAGCTCTCGTACTTCATCTGCAACAACAGCGAATCCACGCCCCTGCTCACCGGCACGCGCTGCTTCGATTGCTGCGTTCAATGCCAACAGGTTGGTTTGATCAGCTATCTCAGAGATTACTGATGTCTTACTCGCAATCTCTTCGGTAGCTTTGCGCAAGCTATCAATCTGCTGAGCCGCTTGCTCAACATTTTCTGCTAGGTGATGAATCGCATCGATTGTGCCTTTTACAATCGAATGACCTTGATCAGCTGTATTGGTCGCTTGTTTAGTTTCCTCGGAAGTGGTTCTTGCATGCTGCGCCACCTCTTCAATAGCAATAGAAAGGTTTTGGATATGCGCTGAAACATCTTCAATTTCTAAGCTCTGACGTTCGATCGCTTGATTGGCCTGACGCGCAATACCAATCGTATCTTCACCCTGTTGATTCAGCTCTTTGGCCGAATAAGTAACACGGGCATTGGCAGAGCGGATTCGCGCCTGATCAACCATAGTTCCAAGATAGATCGAACCCACTTCACTCACTGAGTTTGCGTACATCTCTTCGAGTACTTTTGAATCTAACATACGCTTAGCACGGGACTGCAGGTACCTTAGAGGGCCTAACCAGTGATAAGACAAGCCTGCACATAATATAAAAGCACCTAGGCCTGTTCCCATTGTGAGCATCGGAGACCACTGTGTGAAGTAGCCTGCACCCATAGGGATAAGCACCGCTAACAACAATAGAATGATGATCTTGGTCTGAATCGACATATCATGCATCGAGACACGACGACTGTTGTTATTCAGGCGACTATAAACATCGTTTGCTCGAGCCACTTGACCAGAGGTAGGCACTGTTCGAACAGATTGATAACCAATGGTTCGCCCGGACTCAACTATTGGGGTTACATAAGCATTTACCCAGTAGTAAGAGCCATCCTTACAACGATTTTTTACTATACCGATCCAAGGCTTATTCTCTTTTAGCTTTGACCACAGGTCGCCAAAAACCGGTGGGGGAACGTCTGGATGTCGAACGACATTATGAGACCTGCCAATTAACTCATCCCGAGTAAAACCTGATATATCCACAAAGGCATCATTTACAAATGTTATCTGCCCTTTTAAATCCGTGGTGGAAATCAGCGGCGTATCGTTACTGAATTTACGCTCAGTATTATTAACGGGTTGGTTATTTTTCATAGCAGCCCCTGTTACATCTCAATCGCTATTTTTTCTTATATTTCATATATCTAACATTAGAATATATAGGGTTATTCTTTTGAGAGATAGTGCTACTTTTAGGGAATTTGATCCAGCTCATCAGACCTTTCAGTCGGTCAAAAATAAAAAAGCGACCGAAGTCGCTTTTTGTTATTTATCAGCTTTAGAGCCACCTAAACATTTCGGTGACGGGGCAACCGCCTGACCTCTGTCGTGCCACTCTTGCTGAGTGAACAAATGCATCGACAAGGCATGAATTGGGTTGTTCATTCGATCGGATAGGAAGCTAAAAATCAGCTGGTGACGCTGTACCTTTCGCTTACCTTCAAAATCATCCGACACAACTGTTACTTTAAAATGTGAGTCAGTTGCAGGGCCAGAATGCATGTGACTCTCGTTTTCAATCACAAGATGCTCAATTGCCAGACCATCTTCTAGACGATTTCTAATTACCGCTTCAATACTCATTTTTTACTCTTTTTACTTTCATCCATTCTTTCCACCTCTTCTGTAGCCATTTTCAAGAAGTGTCGATGGATTTTACGTGTCGTTAATGCAACAGCGCCGATTACAACAGGTACCGAGATACCTAAAATCAGATCTTTGTTCAGATCTACACCAGAGTTATACACGGCATCTAATAGGTATTTAATTAAACCAATAGTGTAGTAACTGATTGCTGCGACGGATAGGCCTTCTACCGTATGTTGCATCATTAATTGAACTTTAGAGCGCTGATCCATAGAAGCCAACAGCTCTTGGTTTTGCGATTGGATCGATAGCTCTACACGCGTGCGCATCATCTCTGCTACACGGTCGATACGACGGGATAGATCTTCAAGACGATTACTGGTCGCGCGACAGGTTTTTACCGCAGGTGTTAAACGACGCGTCATAAACTCGGTAATGGTTAAGTGCCCAGAGACTTCGTCTTCTCGCAGCTCTTCAAGGCGCTTAATAACCAGGTCATGGTAAGCGTAAGTTGCACTGAACCTAAAGGTTGCTCGTGCCCTGCAGTCTTCCACCCAAGATGCCATATCGGTAAGGCGGAACAGCAGTTCCTGCTCATCGATATCGCCACTATGGGCTAGATGATCGGTAATATCAGCCAGCTTTTGGTCCATATCGCCAAGCGTTGGATTGATCTCTCGCGCAGTCGGCAGCGAAAGCAATGCCATCAAACGATAGGTCTCAATCTCCATAATACGCTGAGTTAATCGACCTAGCTGGCTATCACTCATCTGCTTGTTGTAGATCAGGAAACGGCCGAAGCCATCACTGTGCATCTGGAATGTTGTCCACACACGGGCATCGCCATTTTGCGGGCTACTACCGACTAAACGCATACCTTCAAAGAAGCGTTTTACTAGTGGCAGATTCAACTCATGTGTTTGTCGCGCATCTTCTACTGAAACGTGGAAGGCCGACATCACTGTACCTGGAATGTCAGCAAGCCAACCTTCTGGTAGCGGTGTTAGCCCAGTAACTTCAAATGGGTTACCACCCTGCTCTATACCTGTATTGATAAAGGTATAAGTAGTGAACTCCATATGTTTTTCACGGCGTACACGTAGATTACCGAAGTCCGCGTGGTAACAAAGTTCATCAACTTCTGGTGGCTCAACACCGAAATGCTTAAACAACTCCTGCAGGTGCGCAAACTGCTGTTTGCTCTCTTCAGGATTACACATCACTGCTAGATGGGTAATGCGAGCCGGACTTGGAATAACCTGAAACGGGCGCGAGTGTAATTCACTGTACAAACGCTCCCGCATCGGGTGCATTTTCAGTCCATGAGGGTTAACAATCTGCTCCATAAAATCTCCAAAAGCCCTTAACTAACGCGGCTATACATCTTCCAAATTTGCCATCATTAATGGCTGTTTAGCTAAATCCAACGCCATGATTTGCGGATAGACATCAAACCATTCTTGAAAGTTAGCAAAGCTAATTTCACGCGGCCAATGATCACCCAACTCATCCCAAGCAGAAAGCTCGCTTTCGAAAATAGATTGCCAATGAGTTTCCAGCGCTTTAGAGAAATCCTCTTCCGTGCTGACTTCATCAACCAGATAAACGGTGCCTTCCCTACGCTGCTCGTCTAGAGTTAAGCACTGGTGTAAACCGTCTGCATCCACATCTAAACTATTAGTCCAGTCTGCAAATGGCTGTCGCGGTAAAACAACAAATGCTGAACGGTTAAGCAACTTCATGGTTCTTATCCTTAGCTTTGGTTATACTCGGGCTATAAATTATTAGACCCATCATAACAGTTGATTGATCACCTGATAGGGGTAAAGAGATGAAGTTTACCCTCTGTTGAGGTAGCTTTTTAGCTTACTACCTTTGGCTAGTCGAACGAAACTGTTTTATTGAGTTAATTCTGTGATTATTCCTGTATTACAACAACTTAACTCGCGCGATCAGTGGATGGCGTTCTGCCGCCGTGAACTGCCATACTGCTTTATTGAAAGCCCTGAATGCTTGGTCGATTTTCAGACGACCTTTCTAAAGATCACTCTACTACCTAAAGCCACATTGATTCATGATGCGGTGAAATACAGCCTAGGTTCGCGTACTAGCATGGAACCTGTCTGGCGCTTAATAAAAGGCTGTAATTGGGATCTAAATGCAATTTTGAGTGGTCTGGAGCAGATGGCGTTCGACAGTAATGTTCGCGATAACTCCCTACTTAAAGTCCATACCGATCTGAGTGTTCGAAAGTACTTTAGCCGTGAGCGCTGCCTTGTATCTCCAAATACGCTCGGTTTACTTGAGCCCTTAATGGCGCAGCCTGATATATGGGACGCTCAGTCGTTGGCAAAACTCATTAGCCATCAGCAGTTCTCTAGTCTTCAAAATGAAGTTAAAGCTCTACCGGGCAGTAAGCAAAATGCCGGGGCTCCGCCGCCGAGCATCAGTACGATTATGATGATTTTGCTCGACCCTGTTGAGCAATGCATCGGTCAGATACATAAAGGCCGGTTGCATATCTTCCGCGGCAAGCAACCATTTATCAGTCTGATCCCTAAGCTTGCTTGGCCGAAACCACGCTTAAAGACATCTAGCTAATATTCGGTGATACATTCCAGCCAATAAAAAAGGCGCCGAAGCGCCTTTTTATTCCGAGAGTATTAAGCCGGTTCTGGCTCAAGCTCCTGCTCGTCTTGATCTTCTGCTTCCAACTCAGCCATCATTTTCAGTGGGTTGTCAGAGTTTAGAAGTTCACGCCCTTGAAGCGTTGGGAACTCAACATCCAAGTCTACGATACGACCATCACGGCATACGTTGATAATGGTATCCATACAAGAACTTAGTAGTGAGTACTTCTCATCCGGTGCAGCGATAATTGTCTGTAAACCTAGATCACTCATGAAGCCTAGAGAGGTTACTGTGTTCTCAGAATCCAGTTTATTGAAGGCTTCGTCGAATACAGACAGGCTCATACCACCTAGTGGATTGCCATCATTACCTTCGCGTAGTCGGTATGTTGCAGCTTGGGCTGCAGCAATTGCCACGTAGAACGGTACTTGGTGCTCACCACCGGAACCGGTTTTGATACGCTGAGTCAGGGTTGTTTTACGGTTACCGTCGAGATCTTTTACAACCAATTCGAAGTTGTAGAAGTTACGGTAATCCTGCAACAGGCTGCTCTCACCTTCATCTTTAAGCACTTCGTGAATCTTAGCCAGTGCATCTTTATGAGGCTTATCGCTATCAAATTTCAGATCAAATAGAGAGCCAACGTTCGCTGAATCCATCTGAGTGTAAGCTTCTACCAGTTCCAAAATATCTTTCAATTCTGGGTTCGGCATCATGTCGAAGCTATACATCTCTTTATGGAACGGACGGCCTTTAAGGTGTTGGTTAAGCTCACGAATAAGATCTTTGATCTTGTTGATCTGATCGTTCAAGTGCGCAACAAAGTCAGATCTAAATGCAGTTTCTGCTTCCAGACGCGCACGCTCTGCTTTCTGACTGTAGTTCGCCAGCTCAGAATCTTTAAGCGCTTGAACGGTTTCATCTACAAATGCAGATAGCTCTTCGTGCGTAGAATCCGGTGTAACTTTATCTAGTTGCTGATGGCTTAAGCCACCGCCATGGTATTTCGCTTTGTACTGGGCAACACCATCGCGAACAGCGTTTTTCTTCTTCTCGTGCAGAGACAATTCGGACTGAGCCTTTTTCGCTGCTTCAAAGATAATACGCTCTAGTTCACCAGAACATGATTCATCTAGGTAATCGCGTTTTTCCTGCGCAGATTGCGCATCAAACTCGCCCTTCTCTTCACAAGTAGTACGTGCAGTTGCGTGCTCTTCTAGCTCTTGGTCGAATACTTCTAGCGCTGCTGTATCTTTGATGATGGACGTACGTACTTTCTGAAGCTTATCCATCAAGCTACGTTGCATCTGCTCAGTAGATTTCTGTTCAGCTACTAGATCAGCAATACGCTGTTGAACACCAGTATCATCTTGGTTACGCAGATCGGTGATCGCCTGACGCTGACCTTCGATCTCTGTATCAAGCTGTTCACGCTGGTTAACCAAGTCGAATACACGTTCGTTCACATTGTCCAAACCGTTGTTCAGCGTAATTAACGCATCACGTAGTTTTTCCAATGTATCGTGATTTTTACCCAGCTGCGTGAATTCAGAAACCAGCTGATCAACCTGCTTACCTTGTAGCGCAGCTTGGTCAGAACGACGACGAATACCCATTATAGGCTGCTGTTCGTTGATCGCCGTTGTCGAACCTTCTGTCTGCAACATGCAGTCATAAGTTAATGCACGCTCGTGACGCAGTAGTTCGGTTTCAGTCTCAACCGCCATCACGCCGCCTAGTGCACGGTTCATATAGGCACGAGCATGATCATTTTCAGTATCGATGAAATAAGCCAGTGAGCCCGCTTTATAACGGTTTAGCCAGTCACCAGATTTGGTCGTATTAACGATACGGCAACCTTTAAGGTGGCGACCTTTACGACGGTAAAGTGTGATCGCTTCTTTCACACGATCTGGATCGACGATTAGCGCTTCACGGCGCGCACCTAGGAAAGACTCAATCGCAATTCGCCATTTGTCATCGTTGATATCCGCTAGTTCACAGATCGGCGTGGACTCAATGCCGTACTCTTGTAACAGCTCCATCAACTCGCGAGTGTTACGACGAACCGGTGCATGACCTTGCTTTAGCGCTTCAACGGCACTCTTCTGGTTCTGGATCTCAGAACGCAGTTCATTGATACGAATAACCGAGTGCTCATAACGACGCGCGATATCACGGCGAACACCTTCAACCTGAAGTTTTAGGCTTTCTAGAACGTTATCAACTTCTACAGGAGATTGTGGCCATAGATCCGCCATAATGTCCTGACCAGAACGCCACTGTTCTACACACTGTTCAACAACAGGACGGAATTTCTCAGGTAGCAGTTCGCTGTTTTCAGCAAAACCTACGGTAGTACGCATCAGGTTATAAACGCCCTGAATACGCTCTTTCACAACATTAATTTCGTGTGTTTTAGCTGTGATAGACGACTCAAGCGCCTTAACTTTGTGAGCTGAATCAGAAGTATTTAGCTCTGCACGGGCTTCGGCCAAGTTCTGCATAATCTGGTTGAGTTCTTCACTCTTCTTCTCCAGATCCACCTGAACTTGTTCCTCTTTCGCTTGGTTATCTTCCAAGCGCTCTGCAGCATCCTCTTTTTTAAGGTCTGCATTTTCAAATCGTGTTTCGTGAACAACCCACTCGTATTCTGCAGCGTTTTTCACATTGCGCTGAATACCATTACAAAGCTCTTGTACTTTCTCTAGCTCACCGATTCGGTTCGCTACTTCGCGCGTCTTAGTTTCCATCGCGCGGTATTCATCAAGAGACTTACGGAATGCACCGACATGGACAATGTTTTCGTCTAGAACAAACTCACGAATAAAGCGTGTAGGGCTGTCGATTGGCACGAACTTAAGCGCGTTCTTAAAGTTCTTAACAAACTTATCGTCATCGTTTGGCATCTCTGGGTCGTAACTCAGGTGCGTTACCAATTCACGAACAAAACGGCTAGAACGCTTTTCCAGAATCATATCTGGGCACTGCTTGTAGAGATGATCGCGAACTTGATCCCAAGCTTTAGGTAGACGGCCTTCACCTGTTTTCTCGGTAAAGTCGTCTAGGGATACAGAGCAATCTGGAAGAATAAAACGACCTAGAACATCTTCATCAGCAGACGCAGTAGATGCACTAATCGCTACGCCAACCGTCGTTTCTTTAGCAGTTTCAGTATCGAAGAAACTCAATGCCAAATAACAAAGGGAATCATGACGTGCAGTATTCTTTTTACCGTCGTCATCAAGAAAACCAAGGCAGTAAGTACGAAGGCTACGCTCACTCTTTTCACCCGCCGATGCGTTGAAGCTCAAGTGACGCTTGTTACCACCCATCAATACTGTTTGGATCGCATCCAATAGGGATGATTTACCAGAACCGTTTGGACCGACAACCGCAACGTTACCTTTAATCGGTATCTCTACAGCACCAAGAACGTACCAGTTAACCAGAATAATACGATTTAGCTGCTTCATTCAGCTGGTACCTCTTCTTTTTCTTCTGCCGTTTCAGCGACTGCTTCGTTTAGCTCTTCAGATGTTTCGTCAGCAGCTTCTACTTCTGCTTCAACTTTTGTTTCTGAGACATCTTCGTTGTTTTCTTCAGCAGGCTCTACCGCTGCTTCCGCGACTTCATCCATATCCAATACAACTTCACCATCTTGCTCGTTGGACTCACAAAGGCCTTCAAGCTGACGAATAAAGTCTTCAACCACAACTTGGCGGATTACTGGATTAATCTTAAGCGGGATATTCTTAGGTTCCATCTCATCTGGCTTACCGCGTTCGATAACACCGTGACGAGAGAACAAGGAAAGGATCTCTTTCAAACGCGTTTCGTTTGGAATCTCTTTACGCGTTAGGTTTTCATAAACCGTAAGCAGTTCGTCAGTGCTGGTGTATGCCTGCCCTGCTTCCACTTCGAAACTTTCTAAGCGCTGTTCATACTGCTGACGAATGCAAAGCAGCAACAAGGATTCATCCAAGCGTAAACGCATAAAGCGCTCTTCACCTTTAGGGATGATACCCATATAAGCTTCATCAGGCTGATGGATAAAAGACCAGCCGATCGCTTCAAAAAGATTAGTAAAGTAGTCTACATGCGAAGAAACTAGAAAATAGCTTTCACGGTGCCCAGGACGCTCCGCATATAGGAACTGATTGGTCAGCAGTTGATTCGCCGCACGGCTAAAATCGCTGGCTTGATACTGATCGCTGCGACCGATAATTTTCTGCAGATCACCTAGCATTTGAAACTTCCTTTGAATGATCTTTTCTAGTTATATAAAAATCACGACACTCAACCATGTCGGCAACGTTCACGTAATTTTCCTGGAATTTAATCTCATACTGCTCGCTCGTCTTACGCGCTTTCTTACCTAATGATTTCAGGTGGCGGACGTAACTAAAGCAGATGTAATCTTCGATCGAGCTGATCTCGAAATCGGAGGCGTTAATCTTTTCACGACCAATCAGATGGCGTTCTAAATACGCTTCTATACGATCAACTTTAACTTCACGACGCTCTTTGTATTCCTTAAAGAGTTGGCGAAGCTGTAGAACTTTTGGATCGATCTCTTTACGCGTAATAACTTGAGGTTCTGCAATGGTGCGACGTTTAACCGGCGCACGAACACTACCCGGCGCAAGGAAACCAACTGTATCCAAAGTTTGGATACGTGGGATTTCGCGGCCATCTTTTTCGCTGATTTGAGCGATTACGCGGGATAGACGTGAAGCCATACCCGGCGTCGTTTTATCCATGTAGCGAACAGTGTCAGATACACGTTTTTCCAACTTGTAGCGGAAATCGTCAATGATCGCTAAGCGCTGATCCACTGATTCGAAGATACGGATAATACGGTTGATATGTTGATGCACGCGCGCTTCAGCATCATGAATATCAACTTCAAACTGCTCTTGATAGTGCATGATCAACTGTTCCAGTTTGACTGTATCAAACTGTAACTCTCGCAATAGAGATAAAATCTGTTGACGGAATCGGAACGGGTTATTTTTGGTTTTCAGGGTTTTATAGTCTGAAACCAAGATATGCTCTACGAATCGATCAAAGAAGTTACGTACAATCTCTTGCGGGTTATTGGTTTGCGACAGATTGATCTTTAGCTCACGCAGGCCAAGCATCATATCTGTAAGGTGGGCGCTGAAATCAGCTGCTGTTTGAGCCGCTTCTGATAAAGTAATACCACGCCCTTGAGGATCATTGATCGCAGATTCTAACGAACTCAATACGTTAAGAACCGCACCGCCGTAGCTACGCTTCTCTAGGTTCGCAATCGAAACCAGAGTACGTAACAGGAAGCTATTCGCAGGAGATAGCAGGACATAACTGCGATAGATACGCTGCTCCTCTTCCAACCACCCAGTAGAAACCAAGCGACGATAGATGCGACTGGTATATTCGGCAGTTGAACGAGGAGGTTCTTGCTGATCCTCTTCAGAATCATCCTCTTCTGGTTCCCAACGACGAACACCTAGACGAATTACCGCCCCTTCGATCGTTGAACGTACCAAATCCTTAGGTACAAACGGGTCAACCAAATCTTCGTCAAAGAACAGGTCGGCCAATGAGATAAGTACAGCCTGATAAACCTGTCGATTCTGCCCGGATAAAGGCAAAAACAAGTTATCAGGAAGTTTATTAAACAGCATTCAGCGTTAATCCGCGGTCTTTAAACCCGTGAACAGGGTTCTATTTTTATAAGGTAATAGGAACCGATTCTAGCGGAAAATTGGACTAGGGATAAGGGTTAAATCCACTATATTCGTAGTTGAATATAGACGGGAATTCATCTTCCCCTAGAAAACAAAAAAGCACCCATAAAGGGTGCTTTTAACTAGTTGATAACTCTATCGATTATTAGTTGATACCATCATCGATGTTGTTGTTATCAAGAAGCTGCTGTAGTTGCGCTGCTACATCTGTATCCGCTGCAACGTTGTTCAAGTCGATAGTCTGAACAACATTAGAGCTAGATGCATCAGTGATCTGCAACTGTAGATTGCCATCAACATTCTCTACTGCAGAGATAACATGCGAACCATCAGACAGTACATCCGATAGATCGATCACATCATTTTCCGAAGTGTTGAAATCAACAATCTGATCAGCAGCAGGTGCGTTATCAACTCCAAGATCAGACTTAGACCAAACAAACAAATCCTCGCCTTCACCACCAGTTAGAATATCGTTTCCTGCTTGTCCAATTAGTATATCGTCACCATCACCTGCAACTAGAACATTGTCCAGACTGTCGCCTACTAGATAATCGTCAGACGTAATATTCAGAACTGCAGATGAAGTATCACCATCAGCATCTTCAATTTCATACTCGAATGAATCAATACCAGTCGGATAGTAATCGTAACTAATCTCTGTAAGCGTTATACCCTGACCCGAAGGATCCGTGATAGTAAACACAAGATATTTAACCTCACCGGAAATACCCTCAGCACTACCGGTATAAGTACCATTGCTTACTGACTGACCTCCAGACATATCACCATAGGTTATTAGAGACCCATCAGCAGCAAACGCCTGCCACTGAATATCAGTAGGATCCGTTTGATTAGCATTGTATTGACCAATGACAAATGTAAATGATCCAGACACAGCCTTAGAAAGCTCGTATACAAGATATTCACCATTATCTAATGTCGCAGCTCCGTTATTATCAGCAACACCGTAACCCTGTTTGTTAGCGCTAGCCGAGCCATGAGTAGAAACGGAAACGTCACTTTGAATGGTCGGATTAAGGTTTAGAGAACCATCAGCATTGTACAAATCAAATGCAAAACTACTTTCAGTATCAGAATACGCTGAAATAACGGCACCCTGAGTATCATTAACCTTTACTCGAATAGTTTCACTTGTAGCGTTATATTCGTAGCTGTATTCACCATTGGCATCAATAGTTAACGCACCATAAGCACCTTGGATAACGGTATCACCAGATGGACTTACCGGATTACCATTCACAGAAGTAACTTTATTATCTACATCAACACTTAAATAATCGTTGGATAGAACATTACCCTCTACAACTACAGAGGTATCTATAACAGCGTCAGAATCATTTACCGCCACAGGTACATCGTCAATCACTCTAATCGTTAAATTAGTTGAAGCCTCTGCACCATTAACGTTGGTTACAGTGTAAGCAAACTGGTCGATATCATTAACGCCCTCATCTGTTGTAGATGTAAGTTCGTAGTCATAATCACCAGCCAAGCGACCATTGAAATCATCTGTATAAACAGTAAGTTCACCGATATCAGTTGTAATTACGGTAATGCCAGTAGGATCAACACGAATACCATCTATATGAGTAAGCTCCGAATCGATGCCCAGTAGATTATCATTGGCAAGTAAGTTACCAGAGACAATAACTGGACTAGATGAAGCCAATAGCGATTCTTCAACCTCTTTAACATCTTCAAACACAGACGGTTTTACAGTAGATGACAAGTCGGTTGGTACAGGAGTATCGCTGTTAACATCAATAGCTACTGTCGCTGAAGAGCTTGTTAAACCCTTTTCATCTTCAACCGAATAAGTAAACGAAACATCGTCAACAAGATCGTACGCCAACGAAGCAACGTAATAATCACTCGAATCGGATGGGCTATTCTCATTCTGATACTCCGTCCCAACGAAACGAAGTTGATCAAATGCAATATCCGATAAAGTAAATGAAGCACTGCCAGTACCGTTGTTATTACCAATAGAGGTAGTATCAACATTTCCATTGCTAGGAGAGAAATCTGCAACTGCTGTACTAGATGCTGTGAAAGTCCATGTACCAACTAAAGCTCCGTCCAAATAAGCATGAACCACGCCAATCTCACCGCCACTTTCGCTATTGATTAAGTGAGTAACACCAATCGTTGCGTTAGTAACAGGTTGATCAAAATCAAACAACAGAGTTTCAGTATTGCCATCAGCATACTCAATCTGATTGATTCGATCATCAGAGCCACTATCAACCCCTAAACCGTCATTATTAATTTGAGTGACAGAAGATTGGGTACCATCCAAACCATAAGCAATAACATCCAAGCCTGCACTACTAGCAGCAACAGCATCAAAACCTTGAGTAAAATCGAAGGAAATAGTACTACCCGTACTTTCTAAGACTTGATCGTGCTCAGCTACCCAATAAAGAGTATCTGATGTGCTAAATTGATCACTCTGAATTTCGGATGCATCAAGTTTGATATAGCTTCCATCTTGAAGCAGATAGATGTCACCATAATTTGGAAGAGAATCTATACTAAAGATCAGACTATCTTCTGCAGTTTCAAGATCAGAACCCCCAAGATCAGCAGGATCACCACCTACAGTTTCATCATTTTCAGCGACAGACAGATCACCATCAAGACCACCACCTATATCGATTTTCTTGATAAATGCATAGTTGCCAATTGGGAAATTAGCATCTAGTGAATCTGTACTTAAATTAGATTGGGTTGAAACATCATCAGCAGCTGGTGGTGCATTAAAATCAGCATCTGTAATCTCAGTGTCAGTGCTCGCTGTGGTGATCGACGCACTACCGTGATCTACACTTTCTCCGCTCAATGTCGCCGTGATCGTCTCGGTGCCTTCATCGTTATCGTCATTGATCGCACTTACATCAAAGCTGAAATCAGAGCCGGTAAAAGTACTGTCAAACGTCAGCGTACCATTGCTGTAGCTCACACCCTGTGTGTTATTCGCCGCAGTTGTAATCGCTGTTACGAAGTCACTGTAGTCCTCATCTGAAGTTGCATCACCGCTTGGAGTGATAGCAACACTAGCTGTGTTGCCCGCTACAAGCGGATCGCCACCCAGCGTCACGGTGAACGTCGCTGTCTCTTCCAACTCTTCTGAAATCGACGGTGTAGAGTTGATTGCAAATGTTACCGCTGCATCCAGTTCTGTGATCTCAGTGTCAGTGCTCGCTGTGGTGATCGACGCACTACCGTGATCTACACTTTCGCCGCTTAACGTCGCCGTGATCGTCTCGGTGCCTTCAACGTTATCGTCATTGATCGCACTTACATCAAAGCTGAAATCAGAGCCGGTAAAGGTACTGTCAAACGTCAGCGTACCATTGCTGTAGCTCACACCCTGTGTGTTATTCGCCGCAGTTGTAATCGCTGTTACGAAGTCACTGTAGTCCTCATCTGAAGTTGCATCACCGCTTGGAGTGATAGCAACACTAGCTGTGTTGCCCGCTACAAGCGGATCGCCACCCAGCGTCACGGTGAACGTCGCTGTCTCTTCCAACTCTTCTGAAATCGACGGTGTAGAGTTGATTGCAAATGTTACCGCTGCATCCAGTTCTGTGATCTCAGTGTCAGTGCTCGCCGTGGTGATCGACGCACTACCGTGATCTACACTTTCGCCGCTTAACGTCGCCGTGATCGTCTCGGTGCCTTCAACGTTATCGTCATTGATCGCACTTACATCAAAGCTGAAATCAGAGCCGGTAAAAGTACTGTCAAACGTCAGCGTACCATTGCTGTAGCTCACACCCTGTGTGTTATTCGCCGCAGTTGTAATCGCTGTTACGAAGTCACTGTAGTCCTCATCTGAAGTTGCATCACCGCTTGGAGTGATAGCAACACTAGCTGTGTTGCCCGCTACAAGCGGATCGCCACCCAGCGTCACGGTGAACGTCGCTGTCTCTTCCAACTCTTCTGAAATCGACGGTGTAGAGTTGATTGCAAATGTTACCGCTGCATCCAGTTCTGTGATCTCAGTGTCAGTGCTCGCTGTGGTGATCGACGCACTACCGTGATCTACACTTTCGCCGCTTAACGTCGCCGTGATCGTCTCGGTGCCTTCAACGTTATCGTCATTGATCGCACTTACATCAAAGCTGAAATCAGAGCCGGTAAAAGTACTGTCAAACGTCAGCGTACCATTGCTGTAGCTCACACCCTGTGTGTTATTCGCCGCAGTTGTAATCGCTGTTACGAAGTCACTGTAGTCCTCATCTGAAGTTGCATCACCGCTTGGAGTGATAGCAACACTAGCTGTGTTGCCCGCTACAAGCGGATCGCCACCCAGCGTCACGGTGAACGTCGCTGTCTCTTCCAACTCTTCTGAAATCGACGGTGTAGAGTTGATTGCAAATGTTACCGCTGCATCCAGTTCTGTGATCTCAGTGTCAGTGCTCGCTGTGGTGATCGACGCACTACCGTGATCTACACTTTCGCCGCTTAACGTCGCCGTGATCGTCTCGGTGCCTTCAACGTTATCGTCATTGATCGCACTTACATCAAAGCTGAAATCAGAGCCGGTAAAAGTACTGTCAAACGTCAGCGTACCATTGCTGTAGCTCACACCCTGTGTGTTATTCGCCGCAGTTGTAATCGCTGTTACGAAGTCACTGTAGTCCTCATCTGAAGTTGCATCACCGCTTGGAGTGATAGCAACACTAGCTGTGTTGCCCGCTACAAGCGGATCGCCACCCAGCGTCACGGTGAACGTCGCTGTCTCTTCCAACTCTTCTGAAATCGACGGTGTAGAGTTGATTGCAAATGTTACCGCTGCATCCAGTTCTGTGATCTCAGTGTCAGTGCTCGCCGTGGTGATCGACGCACTACCGTGATCTACACTTTCGCCGCTTAACGTCGCCGTGATCGTCTCGGTGCCTTCAACGTTATCGTCATTGATCGCACTTACATCAAAGCTGAAATCAGAGCCGGTAAAAGTACTGTCAAACGTCAGCGTACCATTGCTGTAGCTCACACCCTGTGTGTTATTCGCCGCAGTTGTAATCGCTGTTACGAAGTCACTGTAGTCCTCATCTGAAGTTGCATCACCGCTTGGAGTGATAGCAACACTAGCTGTGTTGCCCGCTACAAGCGGATCGCCACCCAGCGTCACGGTGAACGTCGCTGTCTCTTCCAACTCTTCTGAAATCGACGGTGTAGAGTTGATTGCAAATGTTACCGCTGCATCCAGTTCTGTGATCTCAGTGTCAGTGCTCGCTGTGGTGATCGACGCACTACCGTGATCTACACTTTCGCCGCTTAACGTCGCCGTGATCGTCTCGGTGCCTTCAACGTTATCGTCATTGATCGCACTTACATCAAAGCTGAAATCAGAGCCGGTAAAAGTACTGTCAAACGTCAGCGTACCATTGCTGTAGCTCACACCCTGTGTGTTATTCGCCGCAGTTGTAATCGCTGTTACGAAGTCACTGTAGTCCTCATCTGAAGTTGCATCACCGCTTGGAGTGATAGCAACACTAGCTGTGTTGCCCGCTACAAGCGGATCGCCACCCAGCGTCACGGTGAACGTCGCTGTCTCTTCCAACTCTTCTGAAATCGACGGTGTAGAGTTGATTGCAAATGTTACCGCTGCATCCAGTTCTGTGATCTCAGTGTCAGTGCTCGCTGTGGTGATCGACGCACTACCGTGATCTACACTTTCGCCGCTTAACGTCGCCGTGATCGTCTCGGTGCCTTCAACGTTATCGTCATTGATCGCACTTACATCAAAGCTGAAATCAGAGCCGGTAAAAGTACTGTCAAACGTCAGCGTACCATTGCTGTAGCTCACACCCTGTGTGTTATTCGCCGCAGTTGTAATCGCTGTTACGAAGTCACTGTAGTCCTCATCTGAAGTTGCATCACCGCTTGGAGTGATAGCAACACTAGCTGTGTTGCCCGCTACAAGCGGATCGCCACCCAGCGTCACGGTGAACGTCGCTGTCTCTTCCAACTCTTCTGAAATCGACGGTGTAGAGTTGATTGCAAATGTTACCGCTGCATCCAGTTCTGTGATCTCAGTGTCAGTGCTCGCTGTGGTGATCGACGCACTACCGTGATCTACACTTTCGCCGCTTAACGTCGCCGTGATCGTCTCGGTGCCTTCAACGTTATCGTCATTGATCGCACTTACATCAAAGCTGAAATCAGAGCCGGTAAAGGTACTGTCAAACGTCAGCGTACCATTGCTGTAGCTCACACCCTGTGTGTTATTCGCCGCAGTTGTAATCGCTGTTACGAAGTCACTGTAGTCCTCATCTGAAGTTGCATCACCGCTTGGAGTGATAGCAACACTAGCTGTGTTGCCCGCTACAAGCGGATCGCCACCCAGCGTCACGGTGAACGTCGCTGTCTCTTCCAACTCTTCTGAAATCGACGGTGTAGAGTTGATTGCAAATGTTACCGCTGCATCCAGTTCTGTGATCTCAGTGTCAGTGCTCGCCGTGGTGATCGACGCACTACCGTGATCTACACTTTCGCCGCTTAACGTCGCCGTGATCGTCTCGGTGCCTTCAACGTTATCGTCATTGATCGCACTTACATCAAAGCTGAAATCAGAGCCGGTAAAAGTACTGTCAAACGTCAGCGTACCATTGCTGTAGCTCACACCCTGTGTGTTATTCGCCGCAGTTGTAATCGCTGTTACGAAGTCACTGTAGTCCTCATCTGAAGTTGCATCACCGCTTGGAGTGATAGCAACACTAGCTGTGTTGCCCGCTACAAGCGGATCGCCACCCAGCGTCACGGTGAACGTCGCTGTCTCTTCCAACTCTTCTGAAATCGACGGTGTAGAGTTGATTGCAAATGTTACCGCTGCATCCAGTTCTGTGATCTCAGTGTCAGTGCTCGCCGTGGTGATCGACGCACTACCGTGATCTACACTTTCGCCGCTTAACGTCGCCGTGATCGTCTCGGTGCCTTCAACGTTATCGTCATTGATCGCACTTACATCAAAGCTGAAATCAGAGCCGGTAAAAGTACTGTCAAACGTCAGCGTACCATTGCTGTAGCTCACACCCTGTGTGTTATTCGCCGCAGTTGTAATCGCTGTTACGAAGTCACTGTAGTCCTCATCTGAAGTTGCATCACCGCTTGGAGTGATAGCAACACTAGCTGTGTTGCCCGCTACAAGCGGATCGCCACCCAGCGTCACGGTGAACGTCGCTGTCTCTTCCAACTCTTCTGAAATCGACGGTGTAGAGTTGATTGCAAATGTTACCGCTGCATCCAGTTCTGTGATCTCAGTGTCAGTGCTCGCTGTGGTGATCGACACACTACCGAGATCTACACTTTCGCCGCTTAACGTCGCCGTGATCGTCTCGGTGCCTTCAACGTTATCGTCATTGATCGCACTTACATCAAAGCTGAAATCAGGGCCGGTAAAGGTACTGTCAAACGTCAGCGTACCATTGCTGTAGCTCACACCCTGTGTGTTATTCGCCGCAGTTGTAATCGCTGTTACGAAGTCACTGTAGTCCTCATCTGAAGTTGCATCACCGCTTGGAGTGATAGCAACACTAGCTGTGTTGCCCGCTACAAGCGGATCGCCACCCAGCGTCACGGTGAACGTCGCTGTCTCTTCCAACTCTTCTGAAATCGACGGTGTAGAGTTGATTGCAAATGTTACCGCTGCATCCAGTTCTGTGATCTCAGTGTCAGTGCTCGCCGTGGTGATCGACGCACTACCGTGATCTACACTTTCGCCGCTTAACGTCGCCGTGATCGTCTCGGTGCCTTCAACGTTATCGTCATTGATCGCACTTACATCAAAGCTGAAATCAGAGCCGGTAAAAGTACTGTCAAACGTCAGCGTACCATTGCTGTAGCTCACACCCTGTGTGTTATTCGCCGCAGTTGTAATCGCTGTTACGAAGTCACTGTAGTCCTCATCTGAAGTTGCATCACCGCTTGGAGTGATAGCAACACTAGCTGTGTTGCCCGCTACAAGCGGATCGCCACCCAGCGTCACGGTGAACGTCGCTGTCTCTTCCAACTCTTCTGAAATCGACGGTGTAGAGTTGATTGCAAATGTTACCGCTGCATCCAGTTCTGTGATCTCAGTGTCAGTGCTCGCTGTGGTGATCGACGCACTACCGTGATCTACACTTTCGCCGCTTAACGTCGCCGTGATCGTCTCGGTGCCTTCAACGTTATCGTCATTGATCGCACTTACATCAAAGCTGAAATCAGAGCCGGTAAAAGTACTGTCAAACGTCAGCGTACCATTGCTGTAGCTCACACCCTGTGTGTTATTCGCCGCAGTTGTAATCGCTGTTACGAAGTCACTGTAGTCCTCATCTGAAGTTGCATCACCGCTTGGAGTGATAGCAACACTAGCTGTGTTGCCCGCTACAAGCGGATCGCCACCCAGCGTCACGGTGAACGTCGCTGTCTCTTCCAACTCTTCTGAAATCGACGGTGTAGAGTTGATTGCAAATGTTACCGCTGCATCCAGTTCTGTGATCTCAGTGTCAGTGCTCGCCGTGGTGATCGACGCACTACCGTGATCTACACTTTCGCCGCTTAACGTCGCCGTGATCGTCTCGGTGCCTTCAACGTTATCGTCATTGATCGCACTTACATCAAAGCTGAAATCAGAGCCGGTAAAAGTACTGTCAAACGTCAGCGTACCATTGCTGTAGCTCACACCCTGTGTGTTATTCGCCGCAGTTGTAATCGCTGTTACGAAGTCACTGTAGTCCTCATCTGAAGTTGCATCACCGCTTGGAGTGATAGCAACACTAGCTGTGTTGCCCGCTACAAGCGGATCGCCACCCAGCGTCACGGTGAACGTCGCTGTCTCTTCCAACTCTTCTGAAATCGACGGTGTAGAGTTGATTGCAAATGTTACCGCTGCATCCAGTTCTGTGATCTCAGTGTCAGTGCTCGCTGTGGTGATCGACGCACTACCGTGATCTACACTTTCGCCGCTTAACGTCGCCGTGATCGTCTCGGTGCCTTCAACGTTATCGTCATTGATCGCACTTACATCAAAGCTGAAATCAGAGCCGGTAAAGGTACTGTCAAACGTCAGCGTACCATTGCTGTAGCTCACACCCTGTGTGTTATTCGCCGCAGTTGTAATCGCTGTTACGAAGTCACTGTAGTCCTCATCTGAAGTTGCATCACCGCTTGGAGTGATAGCAACACTAGCTGTGTTGCCCGCTACAAGCGGATCGCCACCCAGCGTCACGGTGAACGTCGCTGTCTCTTCCAACTCTTCTGAAATCGACGGTGTAGAGTTGATTGCAAATGTTACCGCTGCATCCAGTTCTGTGATCTCAGTGTCAGTGCTCGCCGTGGTGATCGACGCACTACCGTGATCTACACTTTCGCCGCTTAACGTCGCCGTGATCGTCTCGGTGCCTTCAACGTTATCGTCATTGATCGCACTTACATCAAAGCTGAAATCAGAGCCGGTAAAAGTACTGTCAAACGTCAGCGTACCATTGCTGTAGCTCACACCCTGTGTGTTATTCGCCGCAGTTGTAATCGCTGTTACGAAGTCACTGTAGTCCTCATCTGAAGTTGCATCACCGCTTGGAGTGATAGCAACACTAGCTGTGTTGCCCGCTACAAGCGGATCGCCACCCAGCGTCACGGTGAACGTCGCTGTCTCTTCCAACTCTTCTGAAATCGACGGTGTAGAGTTGATTGCAAATGTTACCGCTGCATCCAGTTCTGTGATCTCAGTGTCAGTGCTCGCCGTGGTGATCGACGCACTACCGTGATCTACACTTTCGCCGCTTAACGTCGCCGTGATCGTCTCGGTGCCTTCAACGTTATCGTCATTGATCGCACTTACATCAAAGCTGAAATCAGAGCCGGTAAAGGTACTGTCAAACGTCAGCGTACCATTGCTGTAGCTCACACCCTGTGTGTTATTCGCCGCAGTTGTAATCGCTGTTACGAAGTCACTGTAGTCCTCATCTGAAGTTGCATCACCGCTTGGAGTGATAGCAACACTAGCTGTGTTGCCCGCTACAAGCGGATCGCCACCCAGCGTCACGGTGAACGTCGCTGTCTCTTCCAACTCTTCTGAAATCGACGGTGTAGAGTTGATTGCAAATGTTACCGCTGCATCCAGTTCTGTGATCTCAGTGTCAGTGCTCGCCGTGGTGATCGACGCACTACCGTGATCTACACTTTCGCCGCTTAACGTCGCCGTGATCGTCTCGGTGCCTTCAACGTTATCGTCATTGATCGCACTTACATCAAAGCTGAAATCAGAGCCGGTAAAAGTACTGTCAAACGTCAGCGTACCATTGCTGTAGCTCACACCCTGTGTGTTATTCGCCGCAGTTGTAATCGCTGTTACGAAGTCACTGTAGTCCTCATCTGAAGTTGCATCACCGCTTGGAGTGATAGCAACACTAGCTGTGTTGCCCGCTACAAGCGGATCGCCACCCAGCGTCACGGTGAACGTCGCTGTCTCTTCCAACTCTTCTGAAATCGACGGTGTAGAGTTGATTGCAAATGTTACCGCTGCATCCAGTTCTGTGATCTCAGTGTCAGTGCTCGCTGTGGTGATCGACGCACTACCGTGATCTACACTTTCGCCGCTTAACGTCGCCGTGATCGTCTCGGTGCCTTCAACGTTATCGTCATTGATCGCACTTACATCAAAGCTGAAATCAGAGCCGGTAAAAGTACTGTCAAACGTCAGCGTACCATTGCTGTAGCTCACACCCTGTGTGTTATTCGCCGCAGTTGTAATCGCTGTTACGAAGTCACTGTAGTCCTCATCTGAAGTTGCATCACCGCTTGGAGTGATAGCAACACTAGCTGTGTTGCCCGCTACAAGCGGATCGCCACCCAGCGTCACGGTGAACGTCGCTGTCTCTTCCAACTCTTCTGAAATCGACGGTGTAGAGTTGATTGCAAATGTTACCGCTGCATCCACATCTGTGATTGTAGTAGTCACTGTAGCAGCATCATAAGTGATCGCTTCGTACTCACCTTCTTCGCTGTAGTTACCCACCAAAGCAACCGTGAACGTTTCACCGTTATCCGCCAGGGCATCATTGCTTGCTGTAGAGCTAAATGCTTCACCGATCGTCGCTTCCGTACCACTTACTGTGTAGTCGTCATCGCTGGTTTCGCCGTTGTTCGTGAAACGCACATCAACCGTACCTGTTGGCTGATCTTCATCCACCAATGGCTGACCATCTTCACCTACCGCAAGTACTACATAGTATGCGCTGGTCTCACCCTCTTCACTAATCTCAGACGCAGCCTCTGATACGCTACCATCTGCATTCGCTGCAAATAGCTTGAACGTATAAGCACTGTCATTATCGTCTGTATTATCTGGGTCATTCGAAGTTTCATCGATGATCGTTGTAGTGACGGTCGCTTCATCATAAGTGATCGCTTCGTAGTCATCTTCTTCGCTGTAGTTACCCACCAAAGAAACCGTGAACGTTTCACCGTTATCCGCTAGGGCATCATTGCTTGCTGTAGAGCTAAATACTGTACCGATCGTCGCTTGCGTGCCACTTATTGTGTAGTCGTCATCGCTAGTTTCACCGTTATTCGTAAAACGCACATCAACCGTACCTGTTGGCTGATCTTTGTCCGCCAATGGCTGACCATCTTCACCTACCGCAAGTACTACATAATAAGCGCTGGTCTCACCCTCTTCACTAATCTCAGACGCAGCTTCTGATACGCTTCCATCTTCATTCGCTACAAACAGTTTAAAGGTATAAGTTATAGGATCAGCTTCAGGAGCTTCAGAGGTTTGTTGTTCATCACTTCCTTCAAATACTTCAAGGGTATCATCTGACCGTGTAAAGCCTACCGTTTCATAACCTGCATTAGGATCTACTTCTTCAGCCGTACGCTCTATATTTACTGTTGAAGAGCCTTCATTACCTTCACCACCTGCTTGCGTATCACCACCTGCTGCAGTTGCTTCCGATACAGCTGTAGGATCGGCACCTGCTAAGATCGCTGCCTGAATCGACTCTACATCCGCCGTTGCTTCAGAAAGATCAAAATTATTAGATTCTGTATATGTCTCAGCATTAGCCAACCAATTTTGGCCACCATCCAGTCGTACAGGTTCTCCTGCATCCATAGCAATCTCAATCGACGCATCAGGAGCAACTCGTATCATTTCATCTGCATATACTTCTTCCCCTAATGAAAGAAGCCTCTCTGTACCATCTGCCTTGACAGCTACTACATTTCCAATCAGAAGCGAAACTGTACCAATTACATTCATATATACTATTCCTTAGAAAACAGATCTCTGGATGATTGTTGTCCTTTATAAATGCCCAAATAAACAAAAACTATTGTACCGAGGTACAGGTATATATTTTTTTCTAGTTTTTAATAAGTTAGATCAAATTATTCGAAATCAAAAAACCACCTTAGACAGGCTGAATTTATCTCACCTGAACATAATTTGAGCTAATTTCAGCCAAAATTGTTTACGCTATAATCAACCCTACTAATCATTGAGTTTTTTTGTAAAAAACCCCTTGACGCCCCAACCCTTGGTCATTAAGATACGCCGCACTTTCAAGGCTAATCCCTGATAGCTCAGTTGGTAGAGCAGTAGACTGTTAATCTATTGGTCGCTGGTTCGAGTCCAGCTCAGGGAGCCAACTTGATAGTACAGCTGATGATCCCCGATAGCTCAGTTGGTAGAGCAGTAGACTGTTAATCTATTGGTCGCTGGTTCGAGTCCAGCTCGGGGAGCCATTTAGTCGGAGTGTAGCGCAGCTTGGTAGCGCATCTGGTTTGGGACCAGAGGGTCGGGGGTTCGAATCCCTCCACTCCGACCACTTTCATTGGCAATTATTCTAAATACCTGCTCAGGTATGATCGTCGGAGTGTAGCGCAGCTTGGTAGCGCATCTGGTTTGGGACCAGAGGGTCGGGGGTTCGAATCCCTCCACTCCGACCACTTTCATTGGTTAATTTCCAAAACACCTGCTCAAGTATCATCGTCGGAGTGTAGCGCAGCTTGGTAGCGCATCTGGTTTGGGACCAGAGGGTCGGGGGTTCGAATCCCTCCACTCCGACCATCTTAATATTCTCTATTTGCTTTCAATGACTAACTAAATCAATAGAGTTGAATTTGATAACTCATTGCTTTCGTCGTCTATTAGATTGTATTCGCAGCAGTTTTTCCTCGTAAACATCAAGCCCATTACGCCTAGCTCAATAATAACTCGTAGGCAATTCCCCCAGTATAATCACCATAAACCAAAGCTAAGATTTTTCTTCCTGAACCAGTTTTAATTTTTCATAAAGCTCTTCAGCCTCACGCGTCAGAAATGAATATTTTTCAATATCACCACTACGCTGCGCTTTCATAGCCTGCTCAAGCTTAGCGTTATATTCTTTCTTAAGTCTTTTTTCAGGATTCTGCTTTAAAAATGAGAACATCTGTTTCACCTTACATTCCAGAGAAACAAATATTACGAGAGGGAAAAGTGAACCGATCACATAGACAGTGCAACCGGCTCCAATATGAACTATGTATGGTTAGACAGTAGGCTCTTCAAAGAATTTCGCCAGAACTTTCGTCAAAGCAATAACATCCTTAGTACCAGCCATTTCACGAATTGAGTGCATTGCAAATTGCGGAACACCAATATCCAGCGTTTTCACACCCAGTTCCGCAGCTGTAATTGGCCCTATGGTACTACCGCACGCCATATCACTTCTTACAACAAATGCCTGAACCGGAACATTCACCTGCTGAGCAAGATCCCTAAATATCGCACTAGTTTCACTGTTGGAAGCATAGCGCTGATTCGCGTTGAGCTTAATTACAGGCCCCTCATTAATTAAAGGGCCATGGTTTGCATCGTGCTTATCCGCAAAATTAGGGTGAATACCATGAGCATTATCTGCCGAGATCATCATAGAACGACTTATCATCCGCACCCTATCCTCGACAGCAGGCATCAATCGTTCCAACACCTGGCTCAACATTGGCCCTTGAGCACCAGAAGAACTCATACTGCCTACTTCTTCATGGTCATTGCAGACTAAAAGCGCCCCTTGCTCAAAATCAGATTGCAGCAATGCCGCCAATCCCATGTAGCAACTTAAAAGATTATCCAGTCTTGCAGATGACAAATACTCTTTCTTTAACCCTGTCAGTGCTGGCCTTTGCGTATCGTATAGCGAGATTTCATAATCAAGTACCTCCGCCACATCCTCAACACCTTCAGCAGATAATCTATCCGCCAACATCTGCTTAAAGCTAAACCCTTTATCCCCTTGCCCTAAAATAACTGGCAAATAGGTTTGAGCATTGATTGTTCTACTTTTATTTGCCTCTCGATCCAGATGAATAGCCAAACTAGGAATCAGTGCTATCGGATCCTTAAAGTTGACTAATGCCTTAGAACGCTCACCTTTTAGAGACTTATAACTCACTCGCCCTGCCATAGACAGATCACGATCAAACCAGGGGTTTAACAACACCCCACCATAAACCTCAACACCCAACTGCTGATAGCCATGTCTATTCAGTTCAGGAACCGGCTTCACTTTTAGACAAGGAGAATCAGTATGCGCGCCCACCATACGTAATCCAGACTCTGCCAGATTAACATCACGCGGCAAAGACCAAGCAATTATGGAAGAGCCATTGCGAGTAACGTAATACTTCCCACCCGCTTGTAACTGCCAACTATCCTCTTCACGCAGCTCCATAAAACCATTTTTAGCCAAACGCTGCGACATCTCCTTTACCGCGTGATACGGCGTTGGAGACGCTTCTAAGAACAATTGTAAATCTGCAATTAAATCTGTCATTTAAAACCCTATTTCTCAGAAGCCTTAAAATCGATCAACTCAACTTTGAATATCAAAGTTGAATTCGCTGGAATATCAACACTTGGGCTAGTAGCACCGTAAGCCAATTCCGGCTTGATATAAAACATCCAAACCGCCCCTTTATTCATCATAGCTAAGCCTTCAGTCCAGCCGCGAATAACGCGATTTAACGGGAAGGAACTAGGCTCACCACGTTTATAAGAGCTATCAAATACATGCCCGTCAACACGAGTACCTTCGTAGTGAACAGTGACAGTATCAGTAACGTTAGGGCTCCCACCCTCTCCTGCCTGAACAACTTTATATTGCAAGCCACTCGGTGTTACTTTTACATCTTGATCTTTTGCATTTGACTCTAGAAAGGCAACACCTTCTTTCCTGACGTCATCATTAAGCGCCTTCTCAACCAACGCTTGACGAAACTTTTTCTCTTCAGGATCTTCACCACAACCACTAACCAATCCTAGCGCCATCGCCAGAGCTGTAACACCTACGAATTTCATGTTCATAAACGAATACCAAATAAATCCATACACTCTTTATAAGCAATTGATTTTACAACAGTGCCGCGCATGTCTACACTCAACAAACTGTGACAGGGAACTCACAACCCTTTTTTAGGGTCATAGTTAAATCCAGAGCGCTGAATTAAGACTTACATTATGCATAGATCGCTATTAAAGCCACTGTTGTTTACTGCGTTATCCTTCCTAATTCCAAGTACTGCCAATGCACTTGCAACACCGCTCAAATCAGAGCCGGTGCATAAGCAAACGTTATTAGAAATTACAGAATCGCTCAAACTAGGCCACTATAACAGAGTCAATTTGGATGATTCTCTATCCGGACAAATCTTTAATCAATATATTAAAGATCTCGACCCTGCACGCAGCTATTTTTACAAAAGCGATATAGATGAATTCGAAAAATATCGCTTAGTACTAGACGATCAAATCCGCTCAGGAGAACTCTCTGCAGCTTATTTCATTTTCAACCGCTATCAAGAGCGTATTGAAGGTCGCCTAGAGTTCATTATTGATGAATTAGAACAAGGCAAGGTATTTGATTTTTCGATTGATGAAAGCCTAAACACCGATCGAGAAAACGCAGCTTGGATTGAATCCACACCAGAGATGAATGCGCTTTGGGATCGCCGACTTAAGAGTGCTCTACTCAACCTTCTTCTAGCCGACAAGTCCGAGGAAGAAGCACGAGAAATTCTAATAAAACGCTACAAAAACCAACTAAAAAGAAGCCTGCAGGTTAATAGCGAAGACGTATTCCAATCGTTTGCCAACGCTTTTACCAAGCAATACGATCCTCACACTCAGTATTTTTCACCAAGAAAATCTGAGAATTTTAAAATCAACATGAGCTTATCTCTTGAAGGGATCGGCGCTGTATTAAAAAGTGAAAACGAATTCACTCAGATTGTGCGCCTGGTACCTGCAGGTCCTGCAGAAAAAACCGGCCAACTAAAAGCAACCGACCGTATTATTGGTGTCGGTCAAGGTGAAGATGGTGATATCGAAGATGTCGTAGGCTGGAGATTGGACGATGTTGTTCAACTTATTCGAGGTCCTAAAGGAACTACTGTTAGACTCGAAGTAAGGACTTCTGAGCGCGAAGACATCCCTTCCAAAATCGTAAAAATTGTTCGCAATAAAGTAAAACTAGAAGAGCAATCTGCCCAAAAGCGCGTACTTGAAATTGAACACCTAGGCCAACCGTTTAAACTTGGCGTAATTGAGATACCGGCCTTCTATATCGATTTTGCAGCACTACAGCGCGGTGATGACGACTATAAAAGCACTTCCCGCGATGTAGAAAAGCTTATTCAAGAACTTAAAGACGAAGATGTTGACGGGCTAATCGTAGATCTTCGCAACAATGGTGGTGGCTCTCTACGTGAAGCCAACGACACTGTAGGCCTATTTATTCAACGCGGCCCAACAGTTCAGGTGAAAGACTCTACAGGTCGAGTTGAGGTTCTTCGCGATCTTAACCCAAAAGTCTCCTACGGTGGACCAATGGCTGTTCTTGTTAACCGCCTATCTGCTTCAGCATCTGAAATTTTTGCCGGTGCAATCCAAGACTACAACCGTGGCATCGTTATTGGAGGACAAACCTTTGGTAAAGGCACCGTTCAAACCTTACTACCCCTTAACCACGGCCAGCTTAAACTGACACACGCTATGTTTTATCGAATTTCTGGTGACAGCACACAGAATAAAGGGGTGATGCCTGATATCACATTCCCTACCCTTTATGATCCTGAGATCATTGGTGAAAGTGCGCTGGATCAAGCACTTGCTTGGGACAAAGTCAGATCCGCTCCTCATGGCACATACCCAAACCTAAGACAGTTTTTAACTCAAATTAACTCACGCTATCAGTCACGCAGCCTGACAGATCCTGACTTCATTTTCATGCGCGAACAGGTTGAGCATCTTAATGAAGTGCGCAAGGAAAGCAGCCTAATTCCTCTTCAGGAATCTGCGCTTAAGATTGAACGTGAGAAAGCTGAAGAATGGCAAGTTGATGCCGAAAACCGTCGTCGTAGCAAAAAACAACTACCTCCGATCAAATCGCTATCAGAGCTTGATAAAGAACTAGAGAAAGACGCTCAAGGCAGACCTATCAACCCAGAAGCTGAAGCAATGTTAGTAGAAAGCGGAAGAATTCTCCTTGATACAGCCTTCCTACAGTTGCAATACTCAGCTAACGAAACCCAAAAGAGTGAACAGAAATAAGCACGATACGTAATAAGCAATCGCATGCTTCTATGGATAAATAACGCAAGCCGCCAAGATAGGAAAGCAGTAAGCAATGAATACCAGAAAGCTTCTTGTAGTACTGATCATCGTTCCAATTGTTTTGGCCGTTCTCGGTGGCGGTGGTTATTTTGCTTATAACGAAATGCAAGGTCAGCATCAGGAAAACCTAAAAGACCTAGAAAAGTTTGGTTTCACTGTTTTACCTAGCAATGTTCACACCGAAACAACAGGCGAGTTAGGAACCAAACAGCTTCCCGCTACCTTTGGACAAGACAAACTAACACCTACTCAAAAAGTTATTAAAGGATTAATGGCCGACAACGAGAAACTTCTAGAGGAACAGGAAGTTTATAAAAAGCAGATTGAAGGGCTTAAAGCCGAAATAGCTGCCCTTGAAGAATACAAAAAGCTCAACGAGCATTTTGCTCCTTTAACCATTGTTGAAGAAGTTGCCGCTGTAGAAAAACAACTCAAAACATTGCTTATCGATATGCCAGATGCCCGACGCTTCTCTAACCTACAAATAGAAGCAATGTCAGCAGCTGCTGGTAACGAATATAAGAAATTTATTGGTGGAAAACGCTTAATCCTATCCGACAGCGAGCGCGAAGATCTCGTTAAAACCTACATGCCCGAATTCTCGTTCTGCGTTGGAGATGGCATTGAAATCGCAGCCAACTCCCCTCGTGAAGAGCGCCTTATTACTCAATTTTTCCGTAAACAGGATAGCAGCAACCTAACCAGTGAGTTAAAAACCGATCTGGATACAGTTGTAAAACCTTGTCAAACAGCACTTTACTCCCGCCTAGACGATTACGATAAACCTTTTTAATAATCCGCTAAAACCTTATACATTCTCTGTTAATTTACTGTATAATGTGCGCTCATTTCCTATTGAGTTGGGCGCTACACCGGTCAAAACGCCCTCTTCATAATAATTAAACTGACCCTGTGAATCCGGTTTTACAGGCTGAAGTGCTGTTATCCAATCTCTCATTCTTAGCGAGATAAAACAGCCCTTATATAGGACATATTCAATGAGCGAAAGCTTTGCTGATCTGTTTGAAGAATCCCTTCAATCACTAGACATGACTCCAGGTAAATTGGTAATTGGTGAAGTTGTTGATATCGACAGCGACTGGGTTACTGTACATGCTGGCCTAAAATCTGAAGCAATCATCCCGCGTTCTCAGTTCCTTAACGATGCTAACGAACTTGAGATCAAAATCGGTGACGACGTTAAAGTTGCACTAGAAGCGGTTGAAGATGGTTTCGGTGAAACTCGTCTGTCTCGTGAAAAAGCGAAACGCGCTGAAGCTTGGGAAGTTCTACAGACTAAATTTGAAGCTGAAGAAGTTGTTAAAGGCTACATCAGCGGCAAAGTTAAAGGCGGCTTCACAGTTAGCATCAACAACATTCAAGGCTTCCTACCAGGTTCTTTGGTAGACGTTCGCCCTGTACGTGACGTTGATCACCTAGAAGGCAAAGAGCTTGAATTTAAACTAATCAAGCTTGATCCTAAGCGTAACAACATCGTTGTTTCTCGCCGTGCAGTTCTTCAAGAAGCTAACAGTGCTCAGCGTGATGAGCTACTAGCTACCCTAGAAGAAGGTCAAGAAGTTAAAGGCTTCGTTAAGAACCTTACTAACTACGGTGCATTCATCGATCTTGGCGGTGTTGACGGTCTTCTACACATCACTGACATGGCTTGGAAACGTATCTCTCACCCATCAGAGATGCTAAACCCAGGCGATGAGATCACTGTTAAGATCATCAAGTTCGACAAAGAATCTGGTCGTATCTCTCTAGGTCTTAAGCAGCTTTCTCAAGACCCATGGTCTCTTATCAAAGAACGTTACCCAGCTGGTGCTAAGTGCAAGGCACGCATCACTAACCTTACTGATTACGGCTGCTTCGCATCTATCGAAGACGGCGTAGAAGGTCTGGTACACGTTTCTGAAATGTCTTGGACTAACAAGAACATCCACCCATCTAAAGTTGTTCAGATCGGTGATGAGCTAGAAGTTATGATCCTAGACGTTGACGAAGAGCGTCGTCGTATTTCTCTAGGTATCAAACAGTGCACAGCTAACCCATGGGTTACTTTCGCTGAGCAGTTTGCTGCGAACGACAAAGTTACTGGTACTATCAAAACTATCACTGACTTCGGTATCTTCGTTGGCCTACAGGACGAGCTTGACGGTCTTGTTCACATGTCTGACATCACTTGGGAAGCTGATGCTGAAGCAGCTCTACGCCAGTTCAAGAAAGGCGAAGAAGTTGAAGCAGTTATCCTTTCTATCGATGCAGAGAAAGAGCGTATCTCTCTTGGTATCAAACAGCTTGAAAGCGATCCATTCGCTGAATTCGCTGCAGCTAACGACAAAGGCGCTATCGTAACTGGTAAAGTTACTTCTGTAGACGCTAAAGCAGCTGTTATCGAGCTAGCTGAAGGTATCGAAGGTACTCTGAAAGTATCTGAGATCTCTGTTGATCGCGTTGAAGATGCATCTACTGTTCTTAACGTTGGTGAAGAAGTAGAAGCTAAGATCATCACTCTTGATCGTCGCAACCGCGTTATCAACCTGTCTATCAAAGCGAAAGAACAGGCTGAAGAGAAAGCAGCAATCTCTGCTGTACGCAACGCTGAAGTTGAAGTATCCGGCCCAACTACAATTGGTGACCTGATCAAAGCTCAGCTAGACAACCAGAAGTAATCACTTCTTGTTGAAGCTAAAAAGCCGCAATCATTGATTGCGGCTTTTTTGTTTTCGTTAAATAAACTTAGCTAGCAAATCTATATCCACGCTTACCACTGCGCTTCACTTTATACATTGCATGATCAGCTTCCCTCAGAAGCACCTCAGCATTTTTATTCAACTCCCCTTCCTCTAAGAGCGAAATCCCTACACTGACACCAATACAGGCCTCTTGTTCTTTGCCATTCATATCAGCGATCGAAAACGGCTCATTCATCACAGCAATAATCTTGGATGCAACTACTTCAGCATCTTTAGCAGACTTTATCCCTGACATTAAGATAATAAATTCATCACCACCGATACGACCCACCGTATCCACTGCGCGCACTTGATGAACCAAACGCTTCCCAGATTCAACCAACACTTGATCACCCGCATCATGACCAAAACTATCATTAACAGCTTTAAAACCATCGAGATCAACAAACATGATCGCAGCTGAACTCCCCTCCCGCTGCGCTTGAGCAATCACTTGAGTCATACGATCACGACACAACCGCAAACTAGGCAGCCCTGTTAAGGCATCATAATGAGCGAGCTTATCCAACCTTACCTTGGCCTTTTCTGCCTGCTCAAGCGCATTATGTAGCTCTGTAACGTCATATTCAGACACCAAAAGGAGGTAATCGCCCGTCAATGGATGACGGCTCGTACGGAGATCCACAACATGTCGGCGCACACCTTTACTCGTTACCATCAAGTGTTCTGACTGCCCATCTTGATGCTGTCGCCCCTGCTCAAGAAGCTCAAGCCCTTCTTTAACGTCGTGAAATCGGCACACAAACACAGAAGCATCATTATTCTGAGCATCAACAAAGCCATATAATTCTGCTGCGGCTGGATTTTCAAACATCGGCGTACCGCTCATATCAAAACTAGTAACAGCAACTGATGTATAACGGATCGCTTCAGAAAAGATGAGATGCTCAGGCTGCTCGCCCAGATCAACCTGCTCACTAATAAACGCAATAATGCCACGATGCTTTTCAGGGCCAAGCAGCACCGCTTTATGTCGCATCAAGAGCGTTTTAGGTTTACCGTTTGGATAAGTTGTCCAAGGGTCTACTGTCACCCCTTGAGCCGCTGCTTTATAAAATGTTTGCTCGGTCCGCTTACGAGCACCTTCGGTATCAGCCGATAGGTCTTTATCAATCAAATCCTGAACAGTTGGCAACCCCCAAAATTCGAGTGCGCGCTCATTTCCCCACCAGAAGCCATGTCGATCTAGATCAAAAATCCAAATAACATCAGGCACAAAATCGAACGCAGAAATTGCATCGAAATTATCGAGAACTGAGAGGTGATTAAATTGATCAGAAGTACTCAAAGCCATTATCTCCAACTACGAGATATAACTTTATGTTAGGAAAACCCTAACAGCAAATTAGACATTACGCATAAAAAAAGCGCCTTAGGCGCTTTTCTACTATTCGATAATGTAATCTTCGAACTCTTCTTCGGTGATTTCATCATCTTTAACTTCGTACCAAGTCAGCACCGAAGCACCTGACTCAATCACCGTCTCTTGGCGCCCAGACAATAACGGGTGCCACTCAGGAAGATCTTTACCTTCATGAATTAAGCGGTAAGAACAGGTTGGCGGAAGCCAATGAAAGTCATCAACATCCTTGGGAGTAAGCTTGACGCAGTCAGGCACTAAAGAGCAACGCTCCTCATATTTTGTGCAACGACAGGTATCAAAATCTAGAAGATGACAAACAACAGAGGTATAAAAAACCTCTTTTGTATCTTCATCTTCCAGCTTGTGGAGACAACAAAGCGCACAACCATCACAAAGAGATTCCCACTCCGAAGAGCTCATCTCTTGTAAACTCTTACTGCGCCAAAATACTTCTTGAGCTACCACTTAGCGAACACCAGTTTCCGGGCGATCTTTATGAAGATCAAGCATGTAGTCATCTTTTGGCGGCGGCATCTGCAAGAAATAACCTTTCTCATCTAGATCAGCCAACACCTTTTCTGTATCAACCCTAGCCAGCTCACGATTAGCCGTTAAAGGAATATCCATCACATGCTTTGGCGAACCAAACATTTCTAATAGCGCTTCCGGCACTTTACTCAGTTGATCTCGCTTATCTACATAAAGATACATCTCATCTTTACGCGGGCTCAGGTAAACAGAGCATATTTTCATCGGTTAAGCACCTTCAGTTCTTAATTTTTCAATCTTTTGCAATTCGGCTAACAACTGAGACGCAAGAAGCTCCTGCCTCCAAGCCGTAATTTTTTCAGGTAAGCGATACTCACCCTCATCAACCCCTGAACGAATAAGTAGTTCCAACTCTTTTCTTCGCAATAAAATTTCAGGAGCGACATTTTGTTCTTCAGCTACACGACGCGCAATCGCCTTCAGCTTCTTAATATGTTTGTTCCAAAAGAAGTGCAGCGGTTTAGGAATAGGTGCAGGGCTGTTTTTAGCCGCACTTTCCTGTCCAGACTTTAAAAAGCCTAAAATTGCTTCGCCATCATTACGAAGTATACGCTTTTTCACTTCATCTAGCCGCGATAACTCAGATAAACTGCGCGGCCACTTTTCCACTATTTGTAACAAAGCCTGATTTCTGAGGATTCTGTTACGTGGAACATCTCGCTTTCTCGCAATCTGTTCGCGCCATGCAGTTAGGTCACGCAATGCTGCCATTTTGTGCTCTGGCAGATTCCACATTTGAGTGAAGCGACGGTAATAACCATAACCTTCAACATCATCCACTAGTGCTTCAGCTAACAGCGCCTCATTCTCTTGCTCTGCCCAGTGATAACGCTGCAAAGCGTCCAGCTCAGATTTTTGCATCTGGTATATGGCTGGAAGATAAGCCACATCTAGCGCTGCATATAATTCTTGGCTTGCTGTAAGAGGGCGCTGCAACCAATTAGAGGTGGTCTCATGTTTCGCTAACTGAATATCTAGCTTTTGCTCAAGCATTCGCTGAAGGCCCAACGAGAACCCCCAATTCAATACAGCACCACCTAATTGCGTATCAAACAACGGTGTTGGCAATACACCAAACATTTTCAGAAATAGTTCTAGATCTTCATTTGCAGCATGCATCAGCTTTACAACTGATTGATCAGCAAATAGATCAGCCAACGCACTAAAATCCTCGATCTCTAAAGGATCAATCAAGTAGCAAGATTGATCATCAGCAACTTGAATAAGCCCAGGCATAGGATAAAACGTTTCAACTCGCTGAAACTCTGTATCTAGCGCAATGACTGGAAGCGTACGCCATTTATTACAACACTCAACTAGTGCATTTTCTGAACGAACCCAGACAGGCGTTCTTGCTGATACTTCTAGCTTTTCCCAACTATATTCTGTCATCTGGAGATTCTTACCTCAAAGCAGAGAACGTCTTCCTGCAATTGCATGAGCTAACGTGCCACCGTCTACGAACTCTAATTCGCCACCTACAGGTACGCCATGAGCAATCCGAGAAACCTTAACATCCAAACCCTTAACTTGAGCAGCAATAAAATGAGCCGTTGCTTCGCCTTCTACCGTTGGATTAGTGGCAAGGATTAATTCTCGGATATCGTTTGATCTAACCTTATCTAAAAGAAGATCAATACCCAGATCTTCAGGGCCTATGCCATCGATAGGTGACAGATGCCCCGAGAGCACAAAATAACGACCGTTATACCCCCCCGTCTGCTCAACTGCCAACACATCTACCGGCGACTCGAGTACACAAAGCAGATGCTTATCTCTTGTTTCTGATTGGCAAATATCACAAACATCCTGCTCGGATAAAGTACGACATTCACTGCAATGACCGATCTCTGCAACCGCTTTTTCAAGCGCAGCAGACAGAGATAACGCCCCTTCAGAATCACGTTCCAACAGATGAAAAGCCATTCGCTGAGCCGACTTAGGACCAACCCCCGGCAAACAACGTAAAGCGTTTATTAACTGCTGAATTAATGGACTGAATGACATCGATTAGAACGGCATATTGAAACCAGGAGGCATTCCCATACCACCGGTCACTTCAGACATTTTCTCTTGAGTGTAAGATTCGATTTTACGCACGGCATCATTTACCGCCGCAGCGATCAAATCTTCTAAGATCTCTTTGTCTTCTTCCATCAAGCTGTCATCAATATTGATGCTTTTAACGTCGTGACGACCGTTCATTACAACTTTCACAAGACCCGCACCAGACTCACCAGTTTGCTCTGCAAGTGCGATTTGCTCTTGTGCTTTTTGCAGGTTCTCCTGCATTTTTTGGGCCTGCTTCATCAGGTTACCCATACCGCCTTTCATCATATCTTTCCTCAATTAATTATCGATGGGAACCACGGACGAGAGTTCAATCCGTGCATCAAAATGCTCTTGTAGTAATTGTACCGTACTATCGTTACGAATAGATTCGACAGCTAATAGATGACGCTCTTCTCGTTTACGATTTATAAACTGTGCAGGGGTTTCCTGCTGCTGTTCAGCTTGTAAAAACTCAACCTGAACAGGGTTATTAAAGTAACCATTCAGTGCATCCGAAATACGCTGACACTGTACATCGTTCAGCATCGTCTTCTGCTCTTTGGTGTAATGTAAAACCATCGATTCAGACGATATTTGTTCCAAAGAGAGATGAGTCGCTAAACTTTCGGTCATGCCACTTAGACCAAGGCTACGACTAATATGTACCCAGTCAGGAAGGGAGACTTCCGCTAAGTTACGCGAACACTCTACAACCTCGACACGTGTTTTAGAGATCTCACCAATATCTTCTGTTACTTCAGCTTGAAGCGCCGGTTCTGAAACAGGAGCCGCTGCTTCCATTTCAGAATATGAATTCTCCGCTGCACGATTAGAAGGCTCTGAATCATCAAAACCACCTACATCATCCATATCCCAAGGAGGTGGTTCATCTCCTTGGCTATTTAGCGCTTCAGGCTTTTTTGCAGGGCTTACCTCCGCCACGGGTGCTACCTGACTTGCCTGCCCTAATGGAGGAACATCTGATACTGGCGGCTCATACGGCGGTGGAGATTCTACTGCTGGAGATTGACTATCCGTCTGCGCTGGAGCCGGTTGCATTGGCGCAGATTGAGGCGAAGGTGCAGCCTGTGCAACAGGGGCTGATTGAATCGATTCAGCTGCAGGCGCCAGCACTTCCGCAGTTGCAGGGTTATTAGCGGCCTGACTCACTTGTTGAGGCGAACTTGATGCAACCTGAACTTGGCGCGGCTGAGCACTAGCAGGACGAAATGCCAGCATTCTCAACAATACCATTTCCAAACCTTCACGTGGATCAGGAACAAAAGGAAGGTCCTTACGGCCCATCAAAGCAACTTGGTAATAGAGCTGAACGTCTTCAGCCGTTAATTTGCCAGCAAGTTCAATAATCTGATCTTTATCTCCCATGCTGTTATCCACAGCATCAGGGATCGTTTGCGCCATGGCGATACGGTGTAATACACCGATCAAATCACCTAGCACGGTATTATAGTCAGGTGAAAACTGAGCCAAATCAGTCACTGCCGCCATTAGGCCTTTAGCGTCTGATGCCGCTAAGCAGAACAACATCTGATAGACCAAACGCTGATCAATTGTGCCCAGCATAGCGCGAACATCTGCTTCACCAATCTGCCCAGCACCGAAAGCGATCGCCTGATCAGTCAAACTCATCGCATCACGCATGGAGCCGTCTGCAGATCTCGCTAACAACCATAGTGCAGGTTCTTCAAACTGAATCTGCTCTGCTGTCAGAACTGTTCGCAGATGGTTAACGATTCTCTCAGGAATCAAGTTTTTAAGATTGAACTGCAAGCAACGAGATAAAATTGTGATCGGCAGCTTCTGAGGATCAGTTGTTGCTAATAGAAATTTAACATGCGGAGGTGGCTCCTCCAGCGTTTTAAGTAGCGCGTTAAACGAGTGAGTAGAAAGCATGTGCACCTCGTCTATCAGGTACACTTTGTAGCGTCCATGGGTCGGTGCATATTGCACGTTTTCCATCAGTTCACGCGTGTCTTCTACTTTCGTGCGCGAAGCCGCATCGACCTCAATAAGATCAACAAAACGCCCTTCGGCGATCTCTTTACAAGCAGAACATTGACCACAAGGCGTTGAAGACACGCCCTGTTCGCAGTTGAGAGATTTGGCAAACAATCGAGCAATCGATGTTTTACCGACACCACGGGTACCGGTAAAGAGGTAGGCATGATGTAAACGATCATCATCCAACGCATTAACCAGTGCTTTAAGCACGTGTTCTTGCCCTACCATCTCCTGAAATTTAGCAGGACGCCATTTACGCGCTAGAACCTGATAACTCATCTACTTTTGCTACTTATATCGTCTAAAAATATTGGCTCTATGCTACCTGTTGCGAGCGACTTGTACCAGTGAAACCTTATGCACTTCCCGTCACAAACCTGTTTCTAAGATCGCTTCTGTCTCTGTAATTGGAACTGGTTTAGAGAAATAGAAACCCTGAGCCGTATCGCACTTCAATTCAGTTAAAATCGCTAGCTGCTCATCAGTTTCAACGCCCTCAGCAACCACTTTCATACCTAATGTATGCGCCATTGAAATGATCGTCGCCATGATCGCTTTTTCAGACTTGTTGCTGCCCAATTCGGCAGTGAATGCTTTATCGACTTTCAACACATCAACAGGTAAACGACGTAGATAGTTTAGAGACGAATATCCGCTTCCAAAGTCATCTAATTCAATCGCAACCCCTTTAGCTCGAATAGCCTCAAGAACAGGTAAAACTCGATCTATATTCTCAATGACCGCTGTTTCGGTAATTTCTACACTCAAATATCCTTCAATTAGAGGATATTGGTCTAACTGTTTACTTAATTCAGTCACCAAATCAGGACTTGCTAGCTGACGTGGTGATAGGTTGATAGAGACTCGCTCTCCCTCTTTCAACAATCCCTGTTTCATCCACTGGTCAACTTGTTTAAAAACTGTCGCAAAAACCCAATTACCCAGAGGTAGGATCAATCCGCTATTTTCAGCCACAGGAATAAATTCTGCGGGGGAAATACTATTGCCATCAAAATCAGTCCAACGAAGCAACGCTTCCAAGCCGATCACTTTTCTTGAGGTAAGGCATACTTTAGCTTGGTAATATATTTCGAAGGATTCTGCATCAATGGCAGCACGAATGTCAGACTTCATCTGAATCTGTTGCAGATTTTTGCGGTTAAGCTCCGAATCGAAGAAACATACTTGGTCACGTCCTCGGTTCTTAGCGCTGTACATGGCTGCATCTGCATGTTGTATCAAAGTTTCAGCACTATCAGCATCATGGGGGTACATGGCAATGCCGATACTTGCCCCAATAAATACATCGCTATTTTTTAACCTGAACGGGCGTTTAAGCTCCTCCAAGACATTATTCGCTATAACCAAGGCCATATTGGCTTGAAAAATCCCTGGCAGAATCAGAATAAATTCATCCCCGCCCCAACGAACCACTGTATCTGAGCTACGTACCTTTTCTTTAATGCGATTCGCTGCTTCAACTAGCAATTGATCGCCATATTCATGACCTAAAGAATCATTCACATGCTTAAAGAAATCCAAGTCGATGAACACTAAGGCTAAAGACTCTTTATGCCTATTGGACAACTCCATGTCATGAGCTAAGCGTTCTTTACAGAAAGTCCGATTCGCGAGATTGGTCAAGGAATCATAGTAAGCAAGGTTGCGCAGAGAAGCCTCGGTTTTCTTTTGCTCCGAAATATCCGTAAATACACCAAAGTAACCGGTAACACTCTCTTGCTCATCTTTAATTGCTTTAACGGTGAGCCACTCAGGATAGATCTGACCATCTTTCTTTCGGTTCCAGATCTCACCAGACCATAAACCTTTCTCCTCCAGCTCTCTCCACATTGCTTCATAAAACGAAGTAGGCTGTTTGTGAGAGTTGAGGATATTTGGAGCTTGGCCAATCACTTCGTCCTTACTGTAGCCAGTAACCCTCTCAAATGCAGAGTTTGCTTCTACAATTCTGTTGTATTTATCCGTAACGATAATGCCGTCATTAGTGGTTTCAAAAATATATTGAGCTAGACGCAGGGCTTTATCTTTTTCCGCTCTATCACTCATATCGGTAGTAATCGTGCACACCGCATATAACTGACCATCATCGTCAAAAAGAGGAAAACACTCACTGTAAAGAGACTTAAATTGCCCCCTACACTCGTAAGTTAACTCCCAGCTGTAATGCTGCTTCGATTGAACGACTTGTGCATCCCCCTCTCGAGAGGCATGGATCACGTCAGCAGGAATTTCCTTTTCAGCCACATCACCTTTTAGCTCATCCACCGAAGCTAAACCTGCAAATTTTAGATAAGCGGGGTTTGCTCTTAGATATTGACCTTCGACATCCCGTATCACGATCATCGATGGCGAGTTCTCTAGCAATTCGTCCAGCAAATCAACGTTAGCTTCTAGTTGAGCGTGTATAGAAGAGATCTGCTTTGCCATCTGACTGAATGCAGTTCCCAGCATTCCTAACTCATCACTCCCAGCTTGATCATCAAAAGCGGTTATCTGACCTCGTGAAAAAGATCTACTCGCTAAAACCAGCATCTGTACACGTGAAGTTACCAGTCGATTGATGACGAACATCAAAATCAGGGCAAGGAATAGCATAGCGATAGACAGTGCCGTAACTAATACAGCAAGCTGTTTTCTGATTGCTTCATTCACCTCTTTGTCACTTAGCGCAAGAATCATCACCCCCTGTTCTAGCTCTTGTTCTGGCTTACCAAATACAGGAAGATCAATCGGAATCAACGAATAAAGCACATTCTCTTTTTCAAAATAAGCATACTGCAACATCTGCCTATCTCGAACTTGAATAATGGTATTGAGATCTAAATGGACGTCTACACGCCGACTGACGGTTTTACCTAGATCTTCATTATGAGACGAAAAGCGAATTTGGTTTGCAGAATCCACAACCAAAATTTTGCTTAACTGATCTGACTTTAGATTTTGACGGAACTCACGGTTTACACCTGCAGAATCCCCCCTTTCTATAAGATAATTCAGCGTGCTTTTAAGGCGTTTAGTAACATTTTGAGCTTCGTTTTCCAGCAGGGTCTGATGCTGTTTCTCAATAATAGGAGCAACAAAGAAAAGACAGCTAGGAATTATCAGTGCTGTAACAAGCACAATAATAACCGGTATAGAAAAGCGTAACGGTAAAGATAGTCGCATAAGAAAGCTTTAAATATCTAAATACTTACCGGCTTAACATAGCTCACTGGATATAAGCCAGCTAGCGAAGTACAGCCTAATTTACAAGATAATTGATAATTATAAATAAGGATAAGCTAAAACTATCCTCGCAAGCACCCCTATTTAGGTTTAAAATCATACAATTCCTAGGCCATGGTCAAGACTATGTTTAAGAAAAGCCCGAGCAAAGCGGAGTTACGCGATCAGCTAAATGCTGAGGTATCGCGTTTTCTGGAAAAAGGCGGGGAAATCAAACAAGTCGAAATGGGCGAATCAGGACTAGTAGATGGGCGCTATACCCATCATAAATCCAACTTTGAACGCACTAAGCCGCAAGAACGCACACCCGTTCACGGCCTTTTAGCCACGATCGATGCCCGCCGAAAAAGCAAAACCGCCACCGCAGCTAAAACTAAACGCGGAAAACCACGTAAGAAAATCATCTATGATGACTTCGGCGAACCCGTAAGAACAGTTTGGATAGACGAATAACCTCTTCAGCTGTGAATGAATCCGCAGCTGCACAAATAAAACCTAATCAAAATCAATGCTGAAATAGCGGAATGTATTTTTGCCCGCACGCTTGGCTTCGTACATCGCTGAATCAGCATGCTCAAATAGTTTCTCTGGCAAGTGGTCATCTGGGTAGATGGAGATACCAATACTCACACCCATCTTCAAATTTACACCGTTGTACGCAAACGGTTGCTGTACAGAATCAATAATCTTTTTAGCCACAACTTCAGCATCGTATTTAAATTCTAGCCCGGACAAGAAGATCACAAATTCATCGCCACCTAAGCGAGCTACACAATCAGATTCCCTAATACACTCGGTCAGACGCTGTGAAATATGCTGTAACGCTTTATCACCAGCTAAATGGCCATGGGTGTCATTAATCTCTTTAAAGCCATCCAAATCGAGATATAAAAGCGCTAGGATCGCTCCTTCCCTTTTAGCCTGAACCAAAGCCTGGGTTAACCTCTCGTTAAATAAGCTACGATTTGGTAAACGGGTTAGAGCATCATAATTAGCCCTGAAGCGTATTTCGTCTTCTTTCTCTTTACGTTTACTAATATCCGTGAAGAGGGCGATATATTCTAAGGGTTCGCCATCTTCATCTCGCACCATTGCAATAGTCTGCCACTGCGGATAGACCTCACCGGATTTTCGTCGGTTCCAGATCTCCCCCTCCCAGCGATTATTTTTTTGTAGCTCTTCAAACATCGATTTGTAAAAAGACTCATCATGATGACCTGAATTGAGTACTCGAGGACTTTGCCCTAGCACCTCTTTCGATTGGTAACCTGTAATCTCATAGAAAGCCGGATTCACCATCGTGATAGCCCCATTTAGATCGGTAACCATTATTGCTTCTGAAGCAGCATCAAATACCGTAGTGGCAACACGCATCCGTTCTTCGATCTGCTTATATGCAGTTACATCTTCCTTCACAGAGATATAGTGAGTCACCTCTCCATTTTCAGAGCTAACTGGAGAGATAGAAGTTTTATCCCAATAAACACTGCCATCTTTACGGCGGTTACACAGCTCCCCTTTCCAAGTTTGACCACTCGTAATGGTTTGCCAAAGGTCAATATAATCTTCTTTCTCTGTCTCTCCAGACTGAAGTAGCCTTGGGTTTTTCCCAATTACTTCATCCTCACTGTAACCTGAGGTTTGATAAAAACATGGGTTGGCGTATGTAATAACCCCATCGCTGTCAGTCATCACGACTGCAACTGGACTCTGCTCTACTGCCTGCGATAGTTCTTTCAGGTGCAAGTTTTCGCTGGTTTTATCCTTTTCATACTTCTCGAGACGCGCCCCCATAATGTTAAAAGCTTGAGCGGTTTCAATAAGCTCACCACAAGACTCTTCAGAAACACGATAGTTAAAATTACCAGCTGCAATATGACTACTTGCCTCTCTTAGATGAGACAACTGCTTGGATATCACCCTAAGCGCTAAATGTGCTCCAATAACCATTAGCAAAATTTCAAACAGCGCTAAACCTAATACTTGATAGCTTGCTCCTTGAACAAGAAAATTAGTTTGCTCCGCCGGCAAACCATAGTGAATTTCATAAGATGATCCATTTGCACCACGCAGTAACAACTGCTGGTTAATCATATCTCCACCATCCCCCCATAACACAGCGAGACCATGTGTATGAGGCATATTGTGCCCACCTATAGAGATGATTGACGACCCGTTCTGATCATAAATTTGTAAATACGCCAACGAACGAGTTTGCATTAACTCGTTTACTTTAACCCCTAATCCATCTCGGTGATCTGTATTTAATTCGGGCAAAAGAGTAATGCCTAAAAATGTGTTAACTATTTGAACCCGCTGTTCTACTTCTGATGCAGCAGTAGTTCTTAGAAGATTTAAAGTCAGTGCGGACAACGCAGCAAGAAAGACTAGACCGAGAATTATCACGGCCAAAATTATTTTGGTTTTGTACTTCATAGCCAACTGTTTAACGCATTTTTTATAGTAATTAGAACGAAAATCCGCTCAATATTAATACAATCTAAATGAACGTAATATTACTCTCTAGTACTTAAAAACCCTTATTTTTTTGATGCTTTATTCAACAAGGGTTAACTTTCATCACACAGATTAAAAAATCGATTTGTTCATAAGCTTTTCAAAGCAATCCGTGGGATAATTAAAAGATAAGTTTTAACCTGATAGATAAGTGGTGCTGCCCAAATGACTTCTCTTACGATTACACGCCCTGATGATTGGCATATTCACCTACGTGATGGTGTTCAGCTTAAAGACACTGTCCGTGATGTGAGCCGCTATATGGGTCGCGCAATCATCATGCCGAACCTAGTTCCACCTGTAACGAATACAGAAGAGGCGCTAAGCTACCGCCAACGCATTATGGATCAAAAACCACAAGGCAACTTCGATCCTTTGATGGTGTTATATCTAACAGATAACACTGACCCTGCTGACATCAAGAAAGCGAAGGATACAGGCAAGGTTTACGCAGCCAAACTATACCCTGCTGGTGCTACTACAAATTCCGATTCAGGTGTAACTTCCGTTAAGAATATTTATCCTGTTCTTGAAGCAATGGAAGAAGCAGGCATGCTGCTATTGATTCACGGCGAAGTAACCGATGGCGATATTGATATCTTCGATCGTGAAAAAATCTTTATCGAAACGATTTTGAAAGATGTGGTAAATGACTTCCCTAACTTAAAAATCGTACTTGAGCACATCACAACTAAAGATGCTGCCGAGTTCGTTGAGTCGGCTGGGGATAACGTTGCTGCTACCATTACAGCTCACCACCTACTTTACAACCGTAACCACATGTTGGCTGGCGGTATCCGCCCGCATTATTACTGCTTGCCAATTCTTAAGCGTAACATTCACCAAGATGCACTGATTAAAGCAGCGACTTCTGGCAGTAAAAAGTTCTTCTTAGGAACAGATTCAGCGCCTCACATGAAGCACGCCAAAGAAGCTGCATGTGGTTGTGCAGGTTCCTACACGGCTCACGCTGCGATTGAACTGTACGCTGAAACATTTGAAGCAGCTAACGCGCTTGATAAGCTAGAAGCGTTCGCAAGTTTGAATGGCCCAGACTTCTACGGTCTACCGCGCAATACAGATACCATCACTTTGGTTAAAGAAAGCTGGGATGTACCAGCAACTTACCCACTTGGTGAAGATAATGTGGTTCCTATTCGCGCAGGCGAGCAAATTGCGTGGAAAGTAAAATAACCTGACATTCGATCAACAGGTTATATATCTTAGGGGGCCTATCTTAGCTCCCTAAGATAATCGTCAAGCTGATAGCTCTTGTAAGCTCATATATTCAGCTAGAATTTTTCGCACACTTTCATTCCCTTGAGCCTGCATACGCTGATAATGGCTGATATTCTGTCTTAAGTACTGTTGATGATCGTCTTTCGCTAGATCCCACATAAATCCGCCAACTGCAGGAATCTCAACATCACTTAACGTAGATAGATGGATCGCTTCATAATAGCGTCCTCCATCTTTAACAATCTTCTCGTTAACCAACCCCAAACCTAATGCCTTTACACCACTACGTACTTTATGAAGTTGTCGTACTGGACAGATAAGAAAGTCGATGTCGCAATTAGGATTATGTTGCAAGACGGCCTGAACCATATCTAGCGTCAGGTCACCACCTACACCGGCAATAATAAGTAGATGACGATGCTGAATATTCGTAGCAGTTTCGGGAAGGGCCAAACGGAGCTTTTGAAGATCTTCACAATGAACTTGCCAGCGTTCAGTTGAATAATCGCTACCAGCTAAATGCTTTTCAAGTTTGTTGGTAATGGATTCCACTACATCCAAAAAGTGTACTTGAGCCTCAGGCTTTGCCTGCAAAATAGCCTGACCTAAATAACCATGGTCACAGCAACAATCCCAAATATGGTCATATTGACCATTAATCATTTCCAATATTGAATTCAAACGAGGTGAAAGACTCAAACTCTATATTTCCCGATATAAAAATCTATTTTTTCAAACAAAAAAATAGATTTTACCATTGTCTTTTAGCGAAAAATCAACAACTATCTATAGTAGTGTTTGTTGTAGTAAAAGCGTCCGCAGGTAAACGCATTTATGAAACCGTTAAGATTCCCCCTAAGATTCATCCTATTGACGGCTATGCTGTGCGTTTCCGTAGTTCCTATCGCCCTATTTTCCTATTGGACGATTCAAAATGCACTAGAGAAAGAGTTTGCTGCTGTTCATGAAAAGCATCTTTTACTTGCGCACAACACAACCGCTGCACTAGATCGTTATGCCCTCGATGTAAAAGCGGTGTATGACACAAGTGCTCAACTCGCGCAAAACCTTCACTTCCATCCAGAACAGATCTCTTTGATGGAACAGCTCAACATACTCGCTTTTGCACAATATGATTCTTCAGGAGACCTAATCGAAAGATACTACGGTCAAGCAGTTTTAGTACCGCCATCATTATCTGAAATAGAAATGATACCAGCAGAGATAAAACCAGAGATTCAATTCTCTAAAATTTTCATCTCAGAAAACGCTCCACCTACCATCTATCTTACGTCTGTAGGCCCCAAATCTAATATCTGGATTGCGGCTATTAACCCAAACTACCTTTACAACATTCAGAAATCTATTAGCTTTGGCGATAAAGGGCATGCAGCAATAGTTGATCAATTTGGCTCCGTGATCGCTCACCCTAACCCGTCCTGGGAACAAGCAGGAAAGAACATAGCCAAAATCAGCATCATCAAGCAAATGATGCGAGGAGAGTCTGGAGTAGCACAATTTTATTCTCCTGCGATGAATGCCGACATGATCGCTGGTTTTGCGACCGTACCAACCACAGGTTGGGGAGTAATGATTCCACAACCAACATCGGAGTTGGAATCAAAACTTAAAGATTTAAAACAGGTGACCCACTTAATAGCCGCTCTCTGTTTTATCATCGTTGCGCTATTAAGTTGGTGGATCTCAGGCATTGTTGTGAAACCAGTTAAACGACTGATCAAGATGACAAAGGACCTTTCGCATCACCAATACCCTCTCCCATTCAAAAAAGATGACTCGTTAACCAGTATCGAGATAGACACCTTAGTGACTAGCTTCAATACTATGGCTGAGGAAGTAGACCGCGGCCAAAAGGAGTTAGAAAAGCGAGTAATTGAACGTACAGAAGAATTACACAAAGCAGAAAAACAAGCTCGCCACTTAGCATCCCACGATTTAGTCACAGGTCTACCGAATCGTATTGCTATCCGCGCAGATGCGCAAAAACGCATTCATCGAAATGAGCCATTCACCCTGCTCTTTATAGACTTGGATGGGTTTAAACCGATCAATGACCAATACGGCCATCAAATGGGCGACCGTTTACTCAAAGCGTTCGGAGAAAGGCTACGATCAAATTTGGGTGAAAACGACAACATCGCCCGCTATGGAGGCGATGAATTTATCGTACTTCTGGATACTGACAATACAGAGAGTGCAAAGGAGACTGCAGAACAGCTATTAACCTACACACGCAATCCCTTTGCATTTGGCGAATATAAAGTCAGTATTCAAGCGAGTATTGGTCTAGCTCAATCCAAGCCCGATACACATGATCTAGACCAAATTATCCACGATGCAGACATCGCTATGTACAATGCTAAGAAAGCTGGCAAGAACTGCATCGTTTGTAGCTCAGTGTAAATATGTGTTACCAAGAAGGCTCTCAACAATCCAATTACGAAACGGATAGATCCCCTAAGATAGCCTTCGTTTCCATAAACTCTTCGATTCCGTACAGCCCCCACTCTCGACCGTTGCCCGATTGTTTATAACCACCAAATGGCGCTTTGATATCAACCGGCGCACCATTGAGATGAACCATACCGGTTCTCATCTGAGCGGCTATTGATTTTGCTCGTTCCAAATCACTTGAGTAGACACCACCGGAAAGGCCATAAATACTGTCATTAGCGATTGCTACCGCCTCTTCTTCAGAGCGATAAGTCATGATGCTAACCACCGGCCCAAATATCTCTTCTTGAGCAATGGTCATATCAGGCGTAACACCTGCGAATACCGTCGGCTTTACATAACAGCCTAATGAACAACCTTCAGGTAAACCAATACCACCAGCAACGAGTTCAGCGCCTTCATCCATGCCCTTTTGAATCAGAGCTTGTACGCGTTGCCATTGCAATTCTGATACCACCGGCCCCATCACTGTTTCTTCTGATTGAGGATCACCTACAACAATTAAATCCGCTGTTTTTTTGGCGATCTCAATGGTTTCTTTCAAACGTGATTCAGGGACTAATAAGCGTGTTTGAGCATTACAAGACTGGCCCGAGTTACCCATCACCGCTCTCACACAACGAGAAATAACTTTAGAGAAATCAGCATCGTCCAGAACAATGGCTGCGGACTTTCCGCCCAACTCTAAAGAGACCTTTTTTAAGTTTGCAGCTGCAGCAATAGAGACTTGCTTGCCTGCTTCTGTAGACCCCGTAAATGAGATCATATCGATCTTAGGGTGAGCACTCAGCGCAGCACCTACAGCTGCCCCTGTACCATCGATTAAATTGAAAACGCCCGAAGGAACACCAGCTGCATGCATAATGTCTGCAAATATGTGCGCTGTGCGCGGAGCGATCTCACTAGGTTTTAGTACAACCGCACAACCTGCAGCAATAGCTGGCGCAACTTTACAGGTGATTTGATTTAACGGCCAATTCCAAGGCGTAATAAGACCGCAAACACCAATCGGTTCTTTAACGATACGGGTCGAGCCAATAACCTCAGTGAAATCATGCTTTTTAAGCAGACTTAAAGCCGCCTTAAAATGCCCTAACCCAGCCGGCACTTGAGCTTGGCGCGATAAACCCAATGGCGCGCCCATCTCTTCAGTAGTCGCCTCGACAAGTGCTTCGGCACGCTTTTCATATTCAGTAATAATACGCTGTAAAAGCGCGACTCTCTCTTCTTTGGAGGTTTGCGAGAAAGATGCAAAGGCAGCAACAGCTGCGTCAACAGCGAGATCGACATCATCATTATTACCAAGGCTAATTTGAGAGACAACCTCATTGGTCGCCGGATTAAAAACATCCAAGACGTCATTGCCTGATGACTTAATCCATTCACCATTAATATAGAATTTTTTTAAATCATTCATATCTCTCTATCCTTTCTATCGTCTCTCAAACATAGACCATTCATGCCGAAGCAGGCACAAAAAAAGCCGCGTTTGCGGCTTTTCTCATAGAAGCATTACACACCGATAATCGCTGCGATAAAACCGATCAAACCACCAAAGACACCACCCCAGACAACCAGCCAACCTAAATGTTCGCGAATCATCTGCTGTACAATCTCTTTGACCAAACTAGGTGTCAGTTCATCTAATCGCTGCTGAACAATGACTTCAACCTTTTCTTGCATCTCAGCCATAACATCAGGGCTTTCAAGCTCGTCTTTTAATAGAGTGATAAAATTTTCATCACGTGTCATCTCTTCAATTGAGCTTTTCATCTTTTCCACAAAAGGCTCTCTTAAAGGCTCAAGCGCATCGGTGCCACCCACCATGGCTAGCATACCCCCAAATGGAGAGTTTTGGATAACCTCGATAAGCGAATCAAAAGTCGGAGCAAAATCGACTTTTTCAATTACTGGCGCTAAATGTAGATCAGGCTGTTTACCATTATCAGCACTTAGAAAACGCTCAATATTCTCTTCAGTAAAAAATTGCTCCATCATTAAGGTTTTGATGCCGCGCTTAAAATCTTGGAAACGTGCAGGGATCACTCCTGAGCCATACAGCCCTGGAACTTTCTCAAACAACATATGTACAGCTAACCAATTGGTTAGCGCACCAGATAGAGCAAACAAGCCAACGGTCAATAACACACGATCATCTGTAATCAGACCCGCCGCAAATGCAGTAAAGGCAAGCAGATTCGTTAGAAGGCTTTTATTCATCGGTATTCATCTCAAGAAATATTTTTTTGGCGATCATATAGGGCTAAGGGGCGGTTTTAAAGCTCTAAAACCTTAGATCACTTATAGCATGATGTCAGTTTTACATTAAGAGTGAGATCTCAAATTGCTACATCATTATGCGTAGCACTAGGGAAACTACGAATAAGTCTTATGCTTTCTCAGTGGGTTATAAAACGACCAGATACGCGAAAGCCGGCGCAGTGACATGTCTAGACCTTTTCAAGCTCCCTGACATTATCGAAGCCATTTTCAGTTATAATCACTGTGATTTTTAAATAGCCGAGCTACAACATGAACCGCAAGAAAAAAATTAAGCAGATCCACACCAAGCGACTAAAACAGGCCAAGGCTAAATTAGCGCCAAAAAATAACAAACCGCGCTACATATCTAAAGCAGATAGAGCAAAGCTTGAAGAAACCTCGGAGACTCCTTCAGAGGTTTAAACT